>DAOSOK010000004.1 GCA_035373905.1 Candidatus Ozemobacteraceae bacterium
CCGTGTCCACTTTTTCAAGTTGTCGTGAAAAGTACGCAAGATTCGGATGAACCCACCTTTTCACCTGCGCGGTGATCCTGTCGCATGAAGGCTTTCAAGGTGTTCGTATACCTCCGGAAACCCTCGCAGAACTGTGTGCGACCGAGGCCATGAGGTGTTTGCTCTCGATACTCTTCCCAGAGCCCCTGGAGGGTCAGGTCCTTGTCATTTCGGTATTCGAGATAGAGGGTGGGCCAATCCGGCGTGGGGATGGGGGGGCGCGCTCCTGGAACCGGAGGATACAACTGCTGTTCGAGGAGTGTTTCATCCAGTGCCAGAGCGGCATCGATCGTCAGGCCGCTTGCCCTGAAGCGCCTGAGGCATTCGCCGACGGAGCTGTGAACGACTTTGCACGAAGCGGCAACCTGACGCTGTGAAAGCCCGTGGAGAATTGTAAATCGCAAGATATCTTTAATCTTCCTCATCGAAAGCCTTTCTGCTGCCATATGTTCTTCGTCTCCTTTCGTGGGGACGAGAATGATAGCAACTGAACCAGTTCGATGGGGTGCGGGGCACGAAAACCAGCCAGGAGAGGATTTTTTGAGAAGGAAAGGGATGGGGCCGGGAAGGGAAAACCAAGAGCTGGTTTTCCCTTCTCCGGAAAGAACATTCGAAACATCTCGTAATATCCGCATCACAACTGGTTATCCGGCATGTCGGCCACCCAATCCGGGAAGTCGGCCAGTGTATCCGGCCTACACCGGATACCTGGCCAACTTCGTGCCGGATGGAGTGGCCGACTTCCACCGGACAAAGTGGCCGACATCAACCGGATGAACTGGCCGACATTAACCGGATAACACATTTCCAGCAGAAGCACATGAAAAGAGGTGTAACGAAATCGAAGTTTACAAGGTATTCTGAAGTGGGCTGCAAAAATGGGAATGAACCGGAAGGCAGTATCCGGCGTTCTGGATAGGCACATGGTATTCAATGAATGAAAACTTGACAGTTATGAGCGTATGATCTTAAATGAAGGTAGCGAGCGATCTTCGGAACGAGTGCCTCGCCTATCGATTGAATGCCGATATAAGAATTCATTTCTATGGTGGAGGAGAATGCCGTGAGAAACATGTTGATGCTTGGTGTCCTCGTGTGTGGTCTTCTTGTGCAGGCCGACACGTGCCGTGCGGCCGAAGCGGCTACCGGGATGCAACCTGCGGCAGGAGCGACGACCCCGGCGATCCAGAGTCCCGAGATGAATCTCCAGTTCGACAACGCATTGCCCGCGAACTTCCGTGGCGGTGATCCCGACAGCACCGAAGTGCATGTTCTCGAAGATCAGCCCTACAAGCGGCAGGAGCACACTCTCCTGTATGAGGACACTCCGCAGGGAATGGGTGCGCCGGCAGGCGCGACGTTCGAGGGGCCGCCGACCATCAACTGGACGACGGACCGGGTCGGTGCCGATGGCTCGGTTCAGACCATTTCCAACGACAACAACAACAAGGCGACGAGCGAAAGCGAGTTTCCCGAGCCCGGAGAGTATCGGGTCGGCAACAGCGGCGCCCGCCAGGTCAGCGGCAGCGGCGGCGGTGCCTCGAACACGTCCGGAAGCGAGGGACAGTCGGCGTCGAGCGCCGGCTCTGGTACATCCGCAGGAACGGCGGGCAGCGCTGCAGCGGGCAGCCAGCGCGTGACGTCTACCCAGACGACCGGCGTGGTCTGCCATGACGTGACCAGCCCGAACGTGTGGGCCGTCTTCCAGGAAGCCGCCGGAAACACCCAGGCGGCGCTTGACGAGACCGAACTTCAGCAGAAGCTGAGCGAGCAGCTGCTCGCTGCCAAGGGGCAGTTCGACCCAGCGGCGCCCGTTTCCGACGCGCTGAAGGGCGCCAGCATGCTTGCGATTTCCGAGTTTCCCGTCAACAGAAAGCCCGCCGAAAAGACGGCCGCCGTGGCCGTGAAGGGGCCCCTGTTCAACGAAGTCGGGAAAGACGAGACGAAGGTTGCCGCCACCGTCGCCATGAAGGTGCTCGATGCGGAAACGCAGACGCGCCTGACCGAAGTCGGCGCCACGAGCTCGCTCAAGGGTATTTTCGTCCGCCGGAACGTGCCATTCATCGTCGTTGCCCTCGCGACGGACAACGGCGACAAGTGCACGACCGCGGCCGGAGCCGTCTGCCGGATCGAAACGACGGACGGGACCGAAGTCGACAAAGACGATAGTTCGTACATGTTCCGCGTCCCGAACTATCCCCGGAATGAATATAAGGATCAGCCCGAATATCAGTTCGTGATGGAAGGCGCCGACAAGGACGGCAACAAGACCGTCGTTCGCCTGCCGCTGTATGTTGTCAATACGCAGATGGCCGTTGAAGGCGGCCGCAACGAATAACCGACGAACGAAAAGGGGAACATGTCGAAGATGCGTCCTGTTTCACTGATACTGGCTGTTGGTGTTGTGTTCTCGATCGCGGCCGCCGCTCCGGCCCAGGAGCCGGCGGCTGGGACCCAGCCCCCCATCATCGATACGTCCAAGACGCCCTGGCTCGAAGGGGTCACCATCCCGACGAAGCCGCCGCACGTCAGCCCGCTGGTGCCGGTCGACATCGCGGGGGAGGGCGGCAACCCTGTTCCTGCAACGATCAGCGAGGATATTCCGATCCTGCTGATGGCGAATTCCGAGATTTTCGGGGAAAAGCCGCCCGCCACCTGGAATGGCACCGATCTCCCGGATGCAGAATGGACGGGGCGCGCGTCCGTACGCTGGTTTTTTGAGGACGTCGCCAAGAATCGCAGCATGCTTGCTTCTCTCACTGACGAGCTTCCTGAAAACCAGGTGAAGGTGATCCCGCTTGACCCGACGAAATCCGGAGCCGTCACGATCACGATCGCGAGGCCGATGAAATACCGCATCGCCGCCGACCGGTTCAGAACAACATTCGTGAACGCGAGTCGCAGCCTGTCCACTATCGTGACCGATATTACCCCCCCGGTGTGCGGCCTCGAGATCACTGCGGGCGGCGAATCGGGAACGGTGTATCCGGTCGAAAATCCGGTGCATGCATACCCGCTTCCGAAGCATGCCGATGTGATCTGCCGCGGCAAGCTGTTTGGAACTGCCGGCGATGACGAGAGCGTGACCGTCGAAGGCCTCGAACTGGGAGCGCGGATGATCGTACCTGCAGAGCGAGCGACCCTGCGCCTCGCGAAAGAGGCCGTCGTCACGCTCAAGCCCCTGCTCCAGGATAACCAGCAGGTCGACGAAAAGACCGTGCGCTTCGGCCTCTGCGAGGGGACCGGGGAAAAGCCGGCTCTCGTCGGCCAGGAGAACCCGGCCGAGCTGAAGCTGGCCGAGGTGAAACTGCCGGAAAAGCCCTTCTTGTTCATCGAGGCTGCGGATCTCGCCGGAAACCGGCAGGTGCTCTATATTCCAATACAAATACAATAACGGAGGTGCATGCGGGGGGCGGCTGGGGGATTCACCTGCCGCCGGTCCTGCGCGAACATGGCGAAGGAATCGCACGGACGCCTGCCCCTTCATGCCGATATGCGAGGAGATGCCGGCCTGATTCGCGAAAGCGGGCCGGCCGTCCTCTCTCTGCCGCCCCGGCTCCGGAAGCCTGACCGGCACGGAATCACGTTCATCGAGATCATGATCGCGGTCCTGATCCTCGCGGCGCTCCTGCTTCCGGTCTATCAGTTCATGAACTCGGCCGTTCGCGAGACCGAGCGGTTCTACGCCGAGGCCGTCGCGATCTCGCAGGCGAAGTTCATCATGGATACCCTGATGTTCCAGATTCCGTGGCGGGCTATCCGGGCGGGCAATCCGGCCAGGTTCGAGGACCCGAAAGCCGTACCGGCCGTCCAGACGATTCTGAATGCGCTGATGCCGCGCCTATTTGGCTCCGGATACGAGGGTGGGACGGTCGGAAGCTATGTGGGCGACGGCCTACTCATGGACAAAAAGGGATTCCTGTACCGCATTCGCCTCAAATGCGTCGATCTTGACGAAGTGGAGTTTGCGATCGACATCCCCGGCAAAGGAATCAGCACCTTCATGCCGAACAAGCTGACCCCCAAGGATGCCGACGGCAAGTATTCCGTGATGAAGAAGCTCATGCTGGAGATCCGGTGGTCTCTCCACAAAGGCACCGACCCTCTCCAGGATCCCCAGGCGAAAGCCCTCCATCTTGTTGCGATTAAATCGCACCTGGACGAATGACGATGGAACGCCGGCGCAACGTGAAAAGCAGACGGGGAATGGCGGTGGCGGTGGTGCTCTTTTTTGCTGTTTCTATAATGCTATTTATGTATATGCTGGTCGGCTCGAACACCAATCTTTCGCTGCAGAACAAGAAGACTCTCGGCCAGCTCCAGGCGTATTACCTCGCTCAGTCCGCCCTTCAGCACGTCATGCTGAAGCTGCGATTCCTGCCGAAGGAGACCTACGAAGCCTTCGCGGCCGGGGCGACGGTTCCGTATCCCGATGTGGAAAGCGATCTCCACCCGCAACTCCGCCTGACGAAGCCTGCCGGGGAAAACTGGTCGCTCTATGCCTCCTCCGTCGACGATTCGTCGTGTCCCGTCGAGGGAAAATATCAACTCACATCGATTCGCCTCGACAGTTCGCTCGACGGGATGAGCATGGTTCAGGACGGATATGAACTGGAGGTGACCGCGACGGTGAAGGGAACGGGCGGCCTGACGCATACCGACTCCGTGAAGGAGCAGATCATCATATCCCGATTTACCGGAGGCATCGGGCCATGAACCTGCATCCGGGAAGATGCTCGCCGGCCCGCGGCATGACGCTGATGGAGGTCATGATCGCCGTCGCCCTCGTTTCCCTCGTGTTCGGGGTCGCATACCGGATCATGGACCAGGCCCGGCGGGAGTCGCGCAAGGGTTTCTGGCTCCAGAAGGCGATCACCGAACTGCGCAACGGAACCCGAGCGATCTCGATGCGTCTGAAAAAGACGAGTTATCCGACGACGATCGCCAGGTCCGGGGGGCGGCAGATCGTGGTTTCTTACAAGGAAAAGAGAACCTATGACCATTCGGGCCGCTTGCGGAACCTGGTCGTCAAAAGCTCGAACGCCATGGATCTTATGACGAAAACTGGCGTGGTGCGTTCGTCGGCTGCCGAGACCGTCTTGATGCGATTCCCCGTGTGCGTTCCCGAAATGGATATCGATTCATATACATCCGGCGTCGTCACGTGGATCGAGGTCGTCATGGGGCCCGGTCCCGACTTTCCCATCAACGGTCTTTCGCGTATTTTCCTCCGGGAACGTGACGAAGCCTACGACACCAGAGCGCTACCCGATCGGGCGTATGGCCTGTCGACGGCGTTTGACCCTGCCCTTGCTGTCGCGAGCAGGAAAATCCTCGTCGGCGACGTCGACCAGGTAAGGATTGATACGTGGGCCATCGACGAGCTTTCCGGGGTCCACGTATCGAGCGCGGGCGCGGTTGGCACGACGACGAAAAAGAAATACCTCGTCTCGCTGCGGATCGACTGCATGAACCCGATTGACAAGACGATGACGATAGGAGATCAGAGCTCCGTCACGGTGAACACCGACGTGGGACCCCTTCCGTAGATAATCTGAAAGGGTTTCCCTGTCATAGAAGCGGCGTCGAGAGGCGTCGAGCGCTTCAGCCATAAATGATGCCGAACCCGTCGAAGCGCAAGAGACTTCCGCCCCCCGGCGGGTTCGGGGACGACGAACTGCAGATATCGGGACGTTCGTCGTTCGATCGGTTTCAGGCCGTTGCTAGCAGGCAGCCATGGATCTCGTGGGCAAGGGCGTGTTTCTGCATGACTCCGACCTGCGTCTTGACGAGTTTTCCATCCCGGAAGAACGCCAGCGTCGGAATCGACATTACGCCGAACCGCACGGCCAGCTGCTGGTTCTCATCCACATTGACTTTGGCCACTTTCACTTTTCCTTCGAAATCTTTCGCGATTTCTTCGATGGTCGGGCCGAACGCCCGGCAGGGGCCGCACCAGGGGGCCCAGAAATCGACGACGACGGGGATGTTGCCCGCTGTTACTTCCTGATCGAAATTCGCCTGGGATAATTCGAGTGTCATAACGTGTCTCCTTTGTCATGGTGGAATACTGTTCCGTATGCGGTGATGCGCCGCGGTGCTTCATTGACTCGGCAGAGCCGCGACAGAAGCCCAAATAGCAACAGGCGTGCCAGCTGTTGAAATCCTCGGTGCGATGCGATTTTCGAACGAGCGCGATGCGCCGGAGTCAGGCGAGTGCGCAGTATGTGCATAGATACCGTGTAGGTATTGCATGGTTCTGAATGCTGCCCGCGCGCGGATCGCGTCGAGGTTTTGCTGTCACGCCAGCTGGGCCGGGCTTGTGAAGCCAAACCCGAGCTCGGCAAAGGGGTGAGAGCTTTTCGTGCTTCGACAGACCCGCCACTATTGAGTTCTGCATATCAAAAACCAGCTTCATGTCTCCGTTCGTGCTGAGCTTGTCGAAGCACGAACAGCCACTTGCCGATGGTTCCTCATTTCGCCCTTCGACAGGCTCAGGGCGAACGGTTGGTTTCATTCTGCAGGACTCAATAATGGAAACGCGAAACGGCTTATCGTCTGCGGGAGTCGACAGACAGGCTGCATTGTCGTGATCGTGACGCCGGCAAGACTTTGAGAAATGCTTGGGATCAGCATGTCGTTGGACTTTGGCTGCCGTGGCACGGTTTGTGCTGATAGCGAAATCATGGTTATATAGGATCAGCTTCGAATCTCTAGAGGAATCCAGGAGGAAGTTATGTCCCGTGTCGATCGCCTGTGTATCGCCATGCTCTGTCTGACCTGCGTTTCAATGCCCGGTTTTGCCGCCGAGCCCCTGTCGATCGGCGAGGCCGTGAGAAAAGCCTTGGATCACAGCCCGGCACTCGGCGCCGCACGGGAAGGCGAGAGCGTGGCGCGCGAAAAGATCGGCGAGGCCCGGGCGATGCGCGGCGTCAAAGTGACGGCCGGCGTGTCCGATACCCGGCTTGACAGCCCGATGATGGCCTTCGGGGCTCGTCTTGACCAGGGCCGCATCGCGATGGCCGACTTCCAGCCCGACCGGCTGAACGACCCCGATGCGGTGAACAACCTCAAGATCGGTGCGCAGGTCGTCCTGCCGCTCCATCTCGGCGGCATGGACCGCCACGCGGAGCGCGCGGCTCGGTTCGGCCTCGATGCGGCCGCGCAGGACACGGCGCACGCCTCTGAGGAGACGATTTTTCGCACGATCGACACGTATCTCGGGGTTGTGCTCGCCCGCGAGAGCCTTGCGGTGGCCGAGAAGGCTTGCGAGATGTCGGCCGAGAGCCTGAAGAATGCGCAGGCCGCCGTCGAAGCCCAGCGCGCCGTCGAGTCGGACTTCCTCCAGGCGAAGGTACACCATTCCCAAAACCAGGAAACCAGCCTTCGGATGCAGAACCAGTATCGGCTCGCCCTCGAAGGCCTCGCCACGGTGATGGGCGTCGCCTCCGCTTCCGATTACGAGTTGACCATGCCGTTGCTCCTGGAAGAATGCACTTCCTGCGGAGAGGAGCCCGCGGTGCTTCTGGATATCGCCCTGCGCAAGCGCCCCGATTATCTTGCCCTGCTGAAGCGCGCCGACGCCGTTGCGCAGAGCGAGCGCATGCACCGCGGCGCGGTCCGGCCCCACGTCGTGCTCGGCGCGGCGGCAGACCACAACCGCGACGGCTTCGACGGCGACGGCCACGGCAACAGCATGGTGTTCGCGCGCGTCGACTGGAATATCGCCGACGGCGGTGAAGCGAGCCACAAGGCCGCGGGGGCGAGGGCCCAGGCGCGCCAGCTCAGGCTGGCGGCGCAGGCCCTGAAGGACGGGATCCATCTCCAGATCCGTGAGGCCGTGACGAGTATCAACAACGCGCTCGAACGGATCAGGGTCAGTCGGGAAGCCGTGGAAAACAGCACCGAGTCCCTCCGCATCCTGCGCGACCGGTATACGGCGGGGCTGGCGATCATGAGCGACCTGCTCGGGGCCGAGACCAGTCTCCTGTCGCACCGCATGAATCACCTGAAAGCGCTGTATGACTACTCGATCAGCCGAGCGCGCCTGAAGATGGCCCTCGGCGATCTCACGCTCGAGCGGTGCGCCCTGCTCCAGGACCAGGCGAATGCCGTTGAGAAGTGAATCCGCAGATCATGAATCGCATTCCCGTTCGTGCTGAGCCTGTCGAAGCACGATAGGCTTTCGCCCCCTTCGACAGGCTCAGGACAGGCTTCGACAGGCTCAGGGCGAACGGGTGTTTTACACATATATCACATAGTGTATCAATAGACGGCTTGATGCCGTAAGACGGGAGAATATTGTATGAATACGGCTATAAAATTTTGTATCGCCGGCCTTGCCGGGATGACGCTTCTGTTTTCCGGTGCGCCGTTGTCGGCGCAGGAAACTTGGCAGACGGCCGCGAACGTCGAGCAGAGCCTGGTTTACGAGGCGATCGGGAACATTCAGCCAAAGGTCGTGACGACGCTTTCCAGCAAGGTCATGGGCAACGTCCTCGAAGTGCTCAAGCGCGAGGGTGACACGGTGAAGGCCGGCGAAACCGTCGTGAAGATCGACGCCCGCGACGTCGCCTCTGACCTGGCCGGGGCCCGCGCGGGGCTTTCCGAAGCGGCAGCGATGAAGACCGAGATCGATCGCGGTCTTCAGGCCGCCCAGGCGCAGAAACAGCAGGCGGACGCCGGGCTGAAGCTCGCCGAGTCGTCCTTCCAGCGCATCAGGGAACTGTTCGAGAAAAAGTCGGTCAGCAAGCAGGAATACGACCAGGCCGAGGCGGCGTTCACTTCCGCCCAGGCCCAGGTGCGGGGTGCCCAGGCGCAGATCGACTCGCTCGAAGCGAAAAAATCGACCGTGAACGCCCGCATGTCGCAGGCCCAGGCCGGCATCAGCAAGGTCGAGACGATCAAAAGCCTTGCCGAGGTTACGGCGCCCTTCGGCGGCCGCGTCACGGCCCGCCGCATCGAACCCGGCATGCTCGCCGCCCCCGGCGTGCCCCTGCTGACGATCGAGGATTCGTCGCAGCTGCGGTTCGAGGCCATGGTGCCCGAGCGGTTCATCGCGTCGATCAGCGAAGGCATGCAGGTCGAGGTCACCATCGACGCCCTCGCGGGCCGCGCCTTCTCCGGCGTCGTCGCCGAGATCCTGCCGTCCGCCGACGCCCTCTCGCACACCTTCATCGTGAAGATCGCCCTCGCGGCACAGCCGGAACTCAGGAGCGGCATGTATGCCCGCGGGGCGTTCGTCATCGGCACCGAGACCGTGCTTCTTGTTCCGCCCGCAGCGGTCGAGACCCGCGGGCAACTCGAGGGCGTCTGGGCCGAGAGCGACGGGAAGCCAGTCTACAGGCTCGTCAGGACCGGCCGGACGATGCCGGGCGGCATCGAGATCCTCTCCGGCCTCAGGCCGGGCGACCGGTTCCTCGCCACGCCGCCCGCAGGAGGGAGATGACGCATGACGGAACTTGGCATTTCCGGCCGGTTTGCCGGCAAATTCATCAACTCGAAACTCACTCCGTTATTTATATTGCTTACAATAATACTCGGTGCTTTTGCCGTCGTCGTGACTCCACGCGAGGAGGAGCCGCAGATCGTCGTTCCGATGGTCGACATCTTCGTCGGCCTGCCCGGCGCGACGCCCCAGGAAGTCGAGGAACGGCTGATCCGTCCCCTCGAGAAACTCGTCTGGGAGATTCCCGGGGTCGAGTATCTCTACGGCACCTCGAGCCCCGAACAGGGGATGCTGATCGTCCGCTTCAAGGTCGGCCAGGACCTCGAACGCGCCCTGACTCGGCTCGGCGAGAAGCTCGAACATCACAAGGAAAAGGCCCCGCCCGGCACGGTCGGCCCGTTCGTGAAGAACCGCTCGATCGACGATGTGCCGATCATGGCGCTGACCTTCTGGAGCCGCCAGTACGATCATTACCAGCTCCGGCGCGTCGCCGCCCAGGCAGCTGACGAAATCAAGTCGATCGACGACGTGTCCGAACTGACCGTGATCGGCGGCCGGCCGCGCTCGGTTCGCGTCGAGTTCGACCCGTCGAAGCTTGCCGGCTTCAACCTGTCGCTGTTCGAGCTGATGCAGCAGCTCTCGGCCGGGAACCAGCTGTTCGGTTCGGGCCGCACGACCCGCGGCGACCGCGATCTGCTGATCGAAACCGGCTCGTTCTTCAAGACGGCGGAAGAGGTGCGCCGTCTCGTCGTCGGTGTGCGCGGCGGCCGGCCGATCCAACTGGCCGACGTGGCGACGGTCTCGGACGGCCCCGGCGAAAACGACGACTACGTGTTCATCGACTTCGGCCCCGGAGCCGCCGGAAAGGTGAAGAACGTTTCCGCCGCGGATCTCGAGGCCCCTTCCGCCCCGGCCGTGACGGTATCGGTCGCGAAGCGCCAGGGGACGAACGCGATCACGATCACGCACGAGATCGAGCGCCGTATCGAAGCCATGCACGGGCGCGTCATTCCCGAAGGCGTTCACGTGCAGGTCACCCGCAACTACGGCGAGACGTCGAGCGAGAAGTCGAACGAACTGCTGTATCACATGGCCCTCGCCACGATCTCGGTCGCGTTCCTGATCATGCTTTCCCTCGGCATGCGCGAGTCGGGCGTCGTCGCGACGGCGATCCCGGTCACTCTCGCCCTCACCCTGCTGGCGTTCTACGTCGGTGGCTATACATTGAACCGCATCACCCTGTTCGCCCTGATCTTCTCGATCGGCATCCTGGTCGACGACGCGATCGTCGTCGTCGAGAACATGGTGCGCCACTTCGCGATGAAGTCGAACGCGGGCCGCGACCCGGCGCAGGTGGCGGTCGAGTCGGTCGACGAGGTCGGCAACCCGACGATCCTCGCGACGGCGACCGTCATCGCCGCGATCCTGCCGATGGCGTTCGTGAGCGGCCTGATGGGGCCGTACATGCGGCCGATCCCGGTCGGCGCCTCGGCCGCGATGGTGTTTTCGCTGATCGTGGCCTTCATGGTGACGCCCTGGGCCGCTCTCCGCTTCCTTTCATTCGAGAAGCCTGGCGGGGAGGGCGAGTCGCACGGCCATCACACGGATGATTTCACGACCAGACTGTATCGGAAGATGATGCACCCGCTCATCGACAATCCCCGCGTTCGGAACTGGTTCCTCGCCGGCATCGTCGTGCTGCTGATCGCTGCGGTGGCGATGGTGCCCCTGCGGTTCGTGAAGGTGAAGATGCTGCCGTTCGACAACAAGAGCGAGTTCCAGGTCATCATCGACATGCCCGAGGGAACCGCCCTCGAGCGCACCGCCGAGGCAACGCAGGCTCTGGCGGCGCATCTGCGCACCGTTCCCGAGGTCGTCGATATCGAGAGCTATATCGGCTTGTCCGGCCCCTACAACTTCAACGGCCTCGTCCGCCACTACTTCCTGCGGCGCGGCTCGAACGTGGCCGATCTGCAGGTGAACCTCGTCGGCAAGGAACACCGCTCCGCACAGAGCCACCAGATCGCGGTGCGCGTCCGGCCCGAACTGCAGAAGATCGCCGAGCGGTACGGCGCGAACGTGAAGGTCGCCGAAGTGCCGCCCGGCCCGCCAGTCCTCCAGACGCTGGTCGCCGAGGTCTACGGCCCGGATCTCGACAAGGCCGCCGTCCTGGCGCGGCAGGTCGAGGAGCTGTTCCGCAAGGCGCCGGGCGTGGTCGATATCGATACGTATATCGAGGACGACCAGCACAAGGTGCGGTTCGAGGTCGACCGCGAGAAGTCCGCCATGCTGGGCATCTCGGCCGAACAGATCGCGAAGATGGTGCGCGTGGCCGTCGACGGCGCCGCCGTCAGTCTGATGCGGCTTCCCCGCGAGAAAGAGGACGTCCCGATCCTGGTGCGTCTGCCGAAAAGCGTGCGCACCGGCACCGAGTCGATCCTCTCGCTCCAGGTGACCTCGCCGGCGACCGGCCGGCAGGTGCCCCTGCGCGAGCTCGTGACGCCCGTCTCCGGCATCGAGCAGAAAAGCCGGTATCACAAGAACCTCAAATCCGTCGTCTACGTCGTCGCCGACGTGGCGGGCGCCGAAGAAAGCCCCGTCTACCCGATCCTCGGCCTCATCGGCGAGGTCGAAAAGCTCACCGCGCCCGACGGCGGCAAGGTCACCCAGTGGCACACCCGCGTGCCGACCGACACCTCGACCTACTCGCTCAAGTGGGACGGCGAGTGGCACATCACCTACGAGGTGTTCCACGACCTCGGCCTGGCCTTCGCCGTCGTCATGCTGTTGATTTACATCCTGGTGACGGCCTGGTTCCAGAACTTCGTCACGCCGCTCACGATCATGGTGCCGATCCCGCTGACCCTCGTCGGCATCCTGCCGGCACACTGGGCGCTGGGAGCGTTCTTCACGGCCACCTCGATGATCGGCTTCATCGCGGGCGCCGGCATCATCGTGCGCAACTCGATCATCCTGGTCGACTTCATCCAGCTCAAGCGCGCCGAGGGCCTTCCACTCTCGGAAGCGGTGATCGAGGCCGGCGCGGTCCGGTTCCGGCCGATGCTGCTCACCGCGGCCGCCGTCGTCGTCGGGGCCGCCGTCATCCTGTTCGACCCGATCTTCCAGGGGCTTGCCATCAGCCTGATGGCCGGCGAGGTCGCAAGCACGCTCCTGGCGCGCATCGCCGTGCCCGTGCTGTATTACATGGAAGCGGCGCACGAGGAGAAACAGGCTGCAGGCTGACCTTTCCGGGGAAAAACACGGGCGCGGGGCCGGATTTTCAGGCTCCGCGCCGTTTTTTCGCCGGCGATATCAATGTTCCGGAAAGGAAACGGCATCCGCAGGTGCGCAGATGCCGCAGATATAATATGAATATGTATATATAAAAACCAGGAGTGGAGTCTTTCAGCACGGCCTTGAAAAACGGCTAGTTGGCTCCGGGCTGGTGGTCCAGGAGGGTGGACAGCGGGTCGTCGGGAACGCCGGCCGGTGATGCCGTTGCCGATGCCGGTTGGAGTGTCGGGGAGGCCACGACGGCGGCCGAAGTGGGCTGCGGGAACTCCGGTTGTCCGATGACCGCCGACGGCGTCGCCGTTTCAGAGGCGACGGCGGGGATGGCGGTGTCGATCGTGCGCGGCGAGGGGACGGCGTCCCATGCCCGGATGTCGGGTTCGGCGAGCGTTTCGAGAGAGACCCGTTCGCCGCAGACCGCGCGGGTTCCCGGGGTGAGAATGATCGGCGGCTCCGAGGCGATGCTCAGCGTGAGCTTCCCTTCGAACAGATCGACGCGGGCGGTATTCGATGCGATCCTGACGCCGAATGCCGCGTTGACGGCCTTGATCGAAACGGCCCCGGCGTTCAGGGGGCGGATGGCAGGCTGACCGGATGCGAAATTGCACCTGACGGCCCCGGCCTCGAGCCGGAGTTGTTCGTTGTCGATCGTGAGCCTGGAGTCGGGGAGAAGGTCGATCCGGCCGCTCGTTTCGACCGTGAGAGCGAAATGGCCGTCGCTTCCTGTGGTGAAGGAGGTCGGTTCCGTGAAGAGGCCGTTCGTCAGGTTCGTCGAAGCGCTCCAGCGGCCTTCTGCGGAGATCAGGCCGACGGGCGCGTCGAGCTTCCCGGCCAGCGCCGTCCGGGCCTGCGACGAGGTCCGCGTGCCGCCCGGCCCGTCGGAGACGGGGCGGGAAGTCGAGAAGAACAGCAGCCCGGCGAGGGCGGCCGTGGCGAGAACCGACAGCCAGCCGATGAAACGGCGGGCGCCGCCGGCCGTTTCAGCCGTGCCGGGCACCGCCTGGACCGGAACCGGAAGACCCCGGACGGCTGCCATGATGCGCGGCGTGAGGTCGGGGCCTTCGCGGAGGCGCAGCCGCTTCAGATCGGCCTGGCCCCGGCGGGCTTCGTCGATCATCGCCCGGCACGCGCCGCATTCGCCGAGATGGCGCTCGAAGGCGGCCCGCTCGCTGCCCTGCAGCGCGCCGTCCAGATACTCGCAGCACCTTACCTCGTCGAAATGGTTCATATCGTTCATCCTGTCGTTCTTATCTTTCCCTGAAACGACCGACGGTTACATTCATCGAACACTTATTCACCCTCATTTCCGAGTGCGGCGGGCGAATCCGCGAGGGTTTCCTTCTGAAGCGTCTGCCCGAGCATGCGCCGGGCCCGGAACAGCCGGATCTTCACGAGATGCTGGGGAATTTCGAGGATCTCGGATATCTGCTGGTACGATCGTTCGAAAAAGTAGAACAGCCAGACGACGAGCTTGAAATCATCGGGAAGCCGGGCCATCGCCGCCCCCACCGTCTCCTGTCGCTCGCGCCGGAGCTGTTCGTCGAGGGGGTCGCAGAAGATCGGGATTTCGGCGTCAGGAAGCGGGACCGGGGCCTTTTTCCGGAGCGCCTTGTAACAGTGGTTGGTGGCTATTTTCAGGATCCAGTTCGTGAAGGAACGCGACTGGTCGAATCTTCCGAGGCTCTGGTACGTCGCGATGAAGACTTCCTGGACGACGTCTTCGGCCGCCGCGGGCCGCCGCACGTGAAACAGCGCCATCATGTAAATCTTGCTCTGATACCGCTTCACGAGCTCGCCGAACGCTTCCACCCGGCCGGCGAGCACCTGCCTGACGATCTCGGCGTCCTCGGGCGGATGAGACCCGGGGCGGTCCGTCATGGTTCCCATCCGGGGACGAGGCTGTTGCTGGCGTGGTTCGAGCAGTAGATGAACCGGTTCACCTCGAAGACCTCCGTTCCCTTCGGCGGCGTGCCGATCTTGAGATGAACGCGGAATCCCATGCGGTTGTCGGGCAGGTCGACACGGGTGAACTTCGTGTCGAGCACCAGCAGTTCGCGGCAGTAGACGTATTCTTCAGAGGTTCCCGACGTTGGGATATGCTTCCGGATGAGACCCCGGTTGGAGGGCGGGCGCTCGTAGATGATCGAGCTCTGGGACAGCCCGCTTCCATCGCTTTCGAGAATCCCGATCTTGGCGGAGGGCTCTTCGGAGCCGGGTTGCATCGAAGAAAGATCGACGGCGCGCTGGACGTCGTCTTCGATCTGGGAGAGGAGGATCGCTGTCGACTGGACGTTCGTGAGGTGCGCGGCGCCCTTCGTCGAGGTTTCCATGCCTTTCGACAGGAGGCGGCTGAGCGCGTAGACGACGATCGACGCGAGCAGCACGCTGACGGCGATTTCCACGAGGGTGAATGCTCGGCGTTTCATGGTTCAGCGGTTCCTGTACATCATGCAGCTCATCGAGATGTTCCGTTTGACCTGCGCGGTTTTCCAGGCGACCTCCGCGATGAGGACCTTGTAGGTGAACGGCACCGTCGCCGGAACCGACGGGATGACGACCGAGAGTTTCCTCTCGAAGCGCTCGTCGGCTTTCAGAACGAAGCTCGAGCCGTCCGCCTGCGTCACCTCGAGAGCGTTCGCATCACGTGTTCCCGGCGCGAGGAACGGCGAATCGAACGACTTCGACAGGGCGTAATCGAGAAGTTCGGTCGCGTAGGTGTAAGCGAGCACCTCGTCGCGGGTCTGCTGGGTGCCTGCCGCTCCCCGGGAGAAAATGAAAAAGATGGGGGAGAGACACGCCGCGACGACGAGAACGGCGATCATGACTTCGGTGATGGTGAAGGCGTTCTTCTTGTTCATTTCAGTTGCAGGGGCGTCGGATTGAGCGTGAACGAGAGCAGGTCCTGTTCGGACATCTCGTCGGCGGTCTGCTCGGGAAGAGCGGCGAGGGGAAGGGCGTATTCGAGCTCGGCGCCCTGCGAGGCGCTCGAGATGTCGAACCGTTTCATGGCGACGGCCCCCTTGATCTGCGGCCGGCCGTTGTCGGTCACGGTGACGCGCCCCTTCGGCGCGGTCAGGGCGGCCTGGACGGGGCCGTTGATGTCGAGGGTGATGTCGCCGTCGAGCGTGACGAGCTGGAGGACCTTGAACTCGGAACCGACGGTGGCGTTGATCTTGTTGGAAATGAGGATATTGCCCTTTTCGAGCACGATCCCGCCGTTGCTGATCACGTCGAGATTATCCTTGATCACCATATCCGCCGCGCCGGGCACGTATACCCAGCCGTTGAGGTCGAGTTTGTTGCCCTTGAGCAGGCCGCGGTCGCGGAGGTTGTTCCAGATGTCCTGCGGGGCGTTGCTGGCCGGAAGCGTCCAACTGGTGCGTTTTCCCGGCACGTTCATCGCCGTGATGAAGGGCGCCATGGACTTGAGGCTGGTCGCCCCGGTGAGAGTGTTGAAGGGGGCCGGGATCGCATGCATCATGTCCGCCGGCGGAAGCGGATTCGAATTCATGAGCGTGATGAGCGGGCTTGTCTGGAGGCTCTGGAGAGGGAAGGCCAGGTTGTTGTTGGTGACCATGACGGCGATAGACAGATTGTAGGGGCTGTAGGCGAGATTGCTGGCGTATTTCTGGTTGAACCGCTTGAGCGACTCCGCCGATGACGGGTCGAAGAAGGAGGCGCGTTCTGCCGGTTTGATGAGGGTGGTGAAGGTGGAGATATTGTCGTTTTCCGGCATTGGCATCGGCGTCAGATACTCCTGCCAGTAGGTCAGATTCCCCGAATCGCCTGGGATGTAGTTCAGAAAATCCGGCGAGAAGCGCTTCCGAACGTCCTTGATCGCCTTCGCGGTGATATATGAGCGAAACACCTCGCCGAGCACGAGCGTCGGGGACTTCTTCGAGTCGGTGCCGTACAGGCGGAAAATCGAGTTGAAACGCGCGAGCGAGGCGAGCTTGGAGTTGGCGATGAATCCCCACCATTCGCGGGCGCCCGACGACGTCGTGTCGAACGTGGTTCCCTGATCCCAGCCGAGGAGGGCGATCTCGCCGCCGTCATCGAGCCACTCGATCGTGTACAGTCCGTCGCCCTTGCCGCTCTTGAACAGCTGGAAGCCTTCGGCGAATTTTCCCGGGCTGGGCCAGCCGCGCGCAAGGTTGAGATACACCCTTCCGCCCCCGAGATAGATGAGGCCGCGCTTTCCCTGGACGAGGCTGTCGAAAGTGAGGCTGCTGAGGGAGAGTTGATCGTCGCCGTTCCAGAGAACCCAGGGGGTGACCTGAGAGCCGGTCTGGAGATTGCCGGTGACATCCGTGGCGGCGAGGTTGAAACGCCATGGCGAGCGGGTCGGGGAGCCGTCCAGGGCATCCTCGACATACAGATTGAACTTCGAGAGCACCGGGATGATGGCGGCCGTCACCTTGACCCGAAGTGCATAGTGGTAGTCTTCCGGGTATTCCGGGCCGTTCGTTTTCTTGTACCTGATCGTCACGTACAGGTGGATGATGCCGGATTTCTCCCGGGGAAACTTCGGGGAGATTGTCGAGAAATCGCTCTGCCTGCATTCATACCGGATCTCGTAATTGAAGGTTCCGTGAGCCGCCAGCGGCTTGATCAGCTCGCTGACGACGTTGGAGAAATCCGGGGTGCCCGAGTCGAGCGCGATGGGCGGATTGGCGGTGCGCGAAAGCTCGCCCATCGAGCCCGCGGGCTTGCGGAGATAGGTGACCAGGGGGTGGTCCGTTCTGAGAAGAATGTCGTGCTGGATTTTCTGAGCCGCGAGTTGCGCGAGGGAATTGGCCAGCACGCCCGTGATGCGCTGCTGTGCCTGCTTGTGGCCCGCGCGACTCTGTCTCACCATATACTGGATGAAATAGCCGCCGATGAGCAGAAGCGCGAACATGACGCCTCCCGCAAGAATCAGGACCGAACCGCTCCGGTTCGATGCCTGCCTCGGGGTGGTCGTTGGCCGGGGCGGAAGGGTCATGGCGAGGGTGCGGAATCCATCTCAGAAATCGTTGCGGGGGAGGCTGCGCAGGTCGGGTGTGGCCGATTCCGGACGCTTGGGATCCGTGGTGCCGAGGGTGGTCGTCGGCCGCTTGGCGGCCTCGTCGTCGGATACCTCGGTATAGGACGTGACGTCGATGTAGCTCTTGTACACGTACCTATTGGTGGAACCCTGGAAATTGATCTGATACCAGTTGCCCACGACGTCGACGATCGACACTGAGTCGCCCTGGTAGATCACGGTCACGATCGTGTAGTTCGTTCCCGGACCGGTTCGGACGTTGAGCGCGCTGCAGTTCACCTTGCCGGCGGACGGAACCTGCATGGCCCAGAGAACGCCGGTCAGGAACAACGTGGCGAAAAGGATCGCCGGCCATTTGTACCCTCGCATGGCGTGGACTCCTTTCACGGAATGAATCATCCGTATCTACCGTCGAACGGCGGAAAAGTTACATTTTTTTCGAGGGTGCGTCAGATGGAGACGTCCCGGAGCATGGCGGCGGCGTCTTCGGGCGGGGTGGGGTTGATGTAGAAGCCGGACCCCCATTCGAAGCCGGCGACGTTCGTCAGCTTGGGGATGATCTCGAGATGCCAGTGGTAAAAGTCGCGATAGGACTCGGAGCACGGGGAACTGTGGAGCACGAAGTTGAACGGAATGCCCGGCAGAAGGGCTTCCAGTCTCTTGAGCGCTCCCTGGAGCGTCGCGGCGAACGAGTGTACATGCTCGTTGTCGATGTTCTCGAAAAACGGCTGATGCGTCTTGGGAATGATCTCGATTTCGAAGGGGAACCGCGACGCGAAGGGGCAGAACGCCATGAAATGCGCGTCTTGGAGGATGATGCGCGAGGACTGCTCGGTCTCCTGACGAAGAATATCGCAAAATATACATCTGTCGTGATAATGGAAATACTCGCGCGCGCCGTCGAGCTCCTCCTCGATCCGCTTGGGGATGATCGGGGTGGCGATGATGTGCGAGTGGGCATGGGAAAAGTTCGAGACGCCCCTGCCGCTGTTTTTCACGATCATCAGGTGCTTGAACCGCGGGTTTTTTTTGATCTCGAGCAGGCGTTGCTTATACGCCCAGATGACCTCGCGGACCATATCTATTGGTATAGATTGCAGGGTCTGCGTGTGCTGCGGGGTTTCGACGAGGACCTCATGGATGCCAATCGAGTTCATCGCGTCGAACATGCCGATGCCCTCCCGGCCGGCGTCGCCGGCGGGCACGAGAATCGGATCGCGGTCGGGGATGACGCGGACCCACCATCCCTTCTCGTTCGCGGCCGTGCCGGCCTTCCGGAAGGACATCGTCTCGCCGGGGGTCATCCGCTCGTTGCCTTCACAGAACGGGCATTCGGCCTGGTCGTCGGGCGCCCCGGTCGGGACGGGATAATCGTGCGGCCGTTTCCCGCGTTCGGGGGAGATGATCACCCATTGCTTGAGAACAGGGTCTTTTCGCAGCTGCGGCATTGGCTACCTCGCACTCGTGCCGGATTTTACGGCGGGGGCATCGGCGGAAACTCCCGGTTCGCCGGTTTGCTCCTCGTCGAGCGACGCCTGAATGAGATACTTCGCCGCATCCTCGGGCGGAACCGGATTCACGTAGAAGCCCGAGCCCCATTCGAAGCCCGCGACCTTCGTCAGTCGGGGCATGATCTCGATATGCCAGTGAAAGTAGTCGGCGCAGTGCTCGTCGCAAGGAGACGTATGGATGATGTAGTTGAATGGCGGCTGGTCGAGCGTCTTGATGAGACGTCGGAGGGTGCCGCTCATCATCTCGGCAAGGTTGTCCAGTTCTGCCTCTTCGATGTCGCCGAACGACGCCTTGTGATCCTTGGGGGCGATCCAGGTTTCGAACGGGAAACGGGATGCGAAGGGCGCGAACGCGACGAAACTCTCGTTCTCGTGGATGATCCGGTTGCCAGCGCTCAGTTCCTGGCGGATGATGTCGCAGAAGACGCAGCGTTCCTTGTAGTAGTAATACTGGCGGGCGCCTTCGACCTCCTCCATGACGCGCTTCGGGATGATCGGGGTCGCGATCAGCTGGGAGTGCGGATGATCGAGGCTCGCCCCCGCGGCGGCGCCGGAGTTCTTGAACAGCAGGATGTAGCGGAACCGTCTGTCGCGCTTGAGGTCGCGGTACCGGTCGGCGTAGGCGCTGACGATCTTGAGGACGTGCTGTTTCGAGTATGCTTCGAAGCCCTGATCGTGAACGGGCGTCTCGACGATGACCTCGTGGGCGCCGACGCCGTTCATCATGTCGTAGAGCCCGAGGCCGGTTCGGTCGAGATCGCCTTCGATCTGGAGGGCGGGGTAGCGGTTCGGAACGACGCGCACCTGCCAGCCCTGCTGGTTTGGGAGAGTGTTCGGCTCGCGGTAGGACATGACTTCAGGGGGCGTCATCGCCTCCTGGCCCGGACAGAACGGGCATTTTCCGGTCTGGGCCTTCGGTTTGGCCGAAGGGAAATCCTTCGGGCTCTTGGCCTTTTCGTGTACGATGATCACCCAGCGCTTGGTGACTGGATCCTTGCGGAGTTGCGGCATCCTGACCTCCCGGGGTCCCCCAGATTCATCGGGAATTATACTATGCCGCATCGACAATCGCAACGGCCGGAAGCGGCGAATGCACGGGTTGGTGCCCTTCCGCGAAAATCGTTGACAAGGTGACTGCGCTCGGTTACACTTGCACCGGTCGTGATCCGCAAGGTCACGCCGTGCATTTCATACATGAAACGATGGCGAAAAGGCAAAAAGAGGTAATCCATGGGACGGAAGCGAACGTGTGAGCTCCCATTCTGCAAGGGCGTCGTTGAGGGTACCCGCAACAAGCGCCGGTGCGACAACGACCGGAACATCCATCTGCACCAGGTGATCTCGAAGAACGTGAAGAAGATCATGCGGTACATCGAGGTCCGCGACGATTTCACGGCCAACGACGTCAACCGCGATCTGTTCAAGAACCGCCTGGATAAAAACGAGAAGGGTTCCATGTACCGCCTCTTCCAGGCGATGGTTCGCGAAGAGTATCTGATCGAACTCGGCAAGCGCGAAGGGCTGAAGGTGTATGCCTTCCACGGCCGGGCGGGAAATGCGGTTCGCGTCGACGAACCGGTCGCCGCACAGCCCGTGCCCGTTTCGCAGCCCCTGACGCCGCGCGAACTCCTCATCGGGAAACTGCGGGAGTTCGTGCACATGAAGAACGGCGCTTGGAATCACGATGACTGGCTCTGGCTCGTGAACCGCCAGGATGTTCGCGACCTCGGCATTTCCGAGCACGAACTCGGCGCCCTCCTCGAGGAGGAAAAAGCCCGCTACTGGCTGCACCGGTAGCCGCAGCGAAGCGTTACGCGACGAACGGCGCCGGATCCCGCCATGGATCCGGCGCCGTTTTTCATCCGCGGCAGGTCTTCCGCATTCCGTGCAATGAAAAACCCCGCCGTTGCGGCGGGGCTTCTCACGCAGCCGGACGAGAGAACCGGAAGCGGGCGACGGTTTACTCGTCGTCCTCGTCGTCCTCGTCTTCTTCTTCCTCGTCGTCGAAATCTTCGTCTTCGTCGTCGTCGAAATCTTCGTCTTCGTCGTCCTCGAAGTCTTCGTCTTCCTCGTCTTCGTCGTCGAACTCGTCATCGTCGTCGAAGTCTTCGTCTTCGTCGTCCTCGAGATCTTCTTCATCATCGTCGAAGTCTTCGTCTTCTTCGTCGTCGAAGTCTTCTAAATCTTCTTCATCTTCGTCTTCGAGGTCTTCGTCTTCGAGGTCTTCGTCTTCCTCGTCCTTCTCATCCTCGTCGACGTCTTCCCAGCGCTTCTTCGGAGACATCATCTCCTCTTCGATCAACCAGTCGTTCGTCGGCATGGCGAATATCCCCTTTCGTGCCTAGATGTTGAATTATTGCGGATCGGGGGCAATAATGGCACAATGCTGGCGTCGTGTCAAGATACAAAATCGTCAAACTTGCAAAAGCCGATGACGAACCGAGTTTAGCCGGCGTCGAAAACCCGGCGGGGTACCCGCCTTTCTTGACTTGCCCGCCCTCTTCATGTATACTGGCTCTTCCTATTCTTCATTTCATTCGTTGTATGTGAGGCGTGAACCATGTTTCAGAATCTCTCAGGCAAGCTGGCCGCCGTCTTCGAGCGGCTTCGCCGCTCCGGCAAGCTTACCGAGGCCGATATCGATGCCGCCCTGAACGAGGTCAAGATGGCCCTGCTCGAGGCGGACGTGAACTTCCGTGTCGTGAAGCAGTTCACCAAGCGCGTGAAGGAGAAAGCTGTCGGCGTCGAGATCTTCAAGAGCCTCACCCCGACCCAGCAGGTCGTGAAGATCGTCATGGACGAACTGGTCGTCCTGCTCGGCGGCGAGCGCGCCAAGCTGACCGTCGCCCCGCAGAAGCCCACGGTCATCCTGATGGCCGGCCTCCAGGGCTCCGGCAAGACGACGACCTGCTCCAAGCTGGCCCTGCATCTCCGGAAGAACGATCATAAGTCCCCCCTGCTCGTCGCCTGCGATGTGTACCGCCCGGCCGCCGTGAAGCAGCTCGAAGTGCTCGGTTCGCAGCTCGATGTGCCGGTGTTCACGATGCCCAGCGGCACGCGCCCGGTCGAGATCGCCCGTGCCGCGATCGAGCACGCCCGCGATAAAGACCTCGACACCGTCATCATCGACACCGCCGGTCGCCTGCACATCGACGACGAGATGATGAACGAGGTTCGCGAGCTGAAAGAGGCGACGAAGCCGCACGAGATCCTGCTCGTGGTCGACGCCATGACCGGCCAGGACGCCGTCAACAGCGCCAAGAGCTTCAACGACCTGCTCGAACTGACCGGCATCATCCTCACCAAGCTCGATGGCGACGCCCGTGGCGGCGCGGCTCTCTCGATCCGCGAAGTGACGGGAAAGCCGATCAAGTTCGTCGGCATCGGCGAGAAATCCTCGGCCCTCGAGCCCTTCCACCCCGACCGCATGGCCCAGCGCATCCTCGGCATGGGCGACGTGATGACGCTCATCGAGAAGGCCCAGGCCACGATGGACGAAGAGAAAATGAAGGACATGGAACGGCGGCTTCGCGAGGCCGAGTTCAACTTCAATGATTTTCTCGACCAGCTGAACCAGATCAAGCGCATGGGGCCGCTCAGCCAGCTTCTGTCGATGATCCCGGGCTTCTCGTCGGTGCCGGGGCTTGATCAGCTCTCGTTCGACGACAAGAACTTCAAACGCTTCGAGGCGATCATCCATTCGATGACTCCCGAAGAGCGCTCGTTCCCCGACATGATCGACGGAAGCCGGCGCAAGCGCATCTCGGCCGGCAGCGGCAACGATATTCAAAGTGTGAACGCGCTTCTGAAGCAGTTTTCCCAGATGCGCCAGATGATGAAGAGCCTCGGGGCCATGGGCAAGAAAAGCTCGCGGCTTTCGAAATTCTTCGGTGGAAGAACGTAAGAATTGGAACACGCCGGCCGGCACTGCCCGGCAGGAACGATCGAAAAGGAGTACATACGCATGTCAGTCACTATCCGCCTCAAGATGCTGGGCACCAAGAATCGGCCCTGCTATCGCGTCGTCGCCGTTGACGGTCGCAAGACCCGCGATGGAAAGAGCCTCGAGAACCTCGGTCACTACAATCCGCTTGCCCAGCCGGCTCACATCATCCTCAACGAAGAGAGAGTGATGGAGTATCTCAAGGTCGGCGCCCAGCCGTCTGAGACCGTTCGCGCTCTTCTCCGCCAGAAGGGTATTCGCCAGAACCAGATCTCCGAGAACGGCAAGACCCGCCTCGAGTGGACGAAGACCGCCTGAACGGCGCTCTTCATCTGACAAAGGAGCGTGTCCGACGTGACTCACGATTCGGCCCAGGCACTGATTCACGACCTGGTCTCCGCCCTCGTCGAGCACCCTGACGAAGTCAACGTCAAGGCGATCGAAGGCGATGGGACCGTGGTTTACGAGGTCCAGGTCCACCCCGAAGACAACGGAAAAGTCATCGGGAAAAAAGGCCGGACCATCAATTCGCTGCGCACGATCCTGAGAGCGGCTTCGCTCCCGGGTGAACGGCGCGTCATGATGGAACTGGTCTGACCATGGCGAAGATTCTGGTTTCCGCAGCCGAGACGGCGGCCGATTCCCCCGCGGGAAACGCCGGCCCGGTCGTCATCGCCCGTCTCGCGAAGGCCGTCGGCCTCCAGGGCTGGGTGCGGATAACCATGAACACCGACAACCCCGAGCGGTTCGCGCCCGGGGCCGAGCTGAACCTGCGCAGGCAGGGCCAGCCGATCGTCAGGCTGAAGGTCGTCGACTGGCGGCAGACCTCGTCGCCCGCGCAGATCGACCTGAGCTTCGAAGGCATCGAAGACATGGACGCCGCCCGCACGCTGATGCCGGGCGAGTTCGTGATCGACCGGGCCGACCGCGTTCCTCCGCCTCCGGGGGCCTTCTATCCCGACGAGCTCGAGGGCATGAAGGTCGTCGGCCCGCAGGGCGATGAAGAGGGCGTGGTGGAATCCCTGGTCAGCGAAGTGCCTTCCCCGTATCTCGTCGTGCGTTCACCGCGTGCCGGCGAGGTGTTCGTGCCCTACCGGCGCGCGAACTTCGCCTCGATCGACCGCGAGACCCACACGATCCGCCTGACCGAGCCGCTCGAGCGGCACATTCCGGTGGACTGACGAAGGAACACATGTGAAGATCGATATCATCACCCTCCTGCCGGGCATCTTCGACCGCGTTTTCGACGAAAGCGTGCTCGGGGCCGCTCGACGCCAGGGACTTATAGATATCGATATACATTCGTTCCGCGAATACGGCGACGGCCGTCACAAGACGGTCGACGACACGGCGTTCGGCGGCGGCCCGGGCATGGTCCTGAAGCCGGGGCCTCTGACCGCCTGCATCCGCGACGTGCGCCGCGCCGGCCCGCCGGCGGCCGTCGTCGGCCTGACGCCGCAGGGCGTCCCGCTGACCCAGCAGCTCGTCCGCGAGCTTGCCGGCTGTCCGCGGCTCATCCTCGTTTGCGGCCGGTACGAAGGCTTCGACGAGCGCATCAGATCCGAGTTCGATTTGCAGATCTCGGTCGGGGACTACGTGCTGACGGGGGGCGAAATAGCCGCGATGGCGCTCGTCGACGCCGTCTCGCGTATGATTCCCGGCACCGTGGGCAGGCAGGAGTCCGTCGAACAGGATTCGTTCTACACCGGTGTTCTCGACCACCCGCAGTACACGCGCCCCGCCGCCTGGGAAGGGCGGGGCGTGCCGGCGACGCTCATGGAAGGCCATCACGAGCGCATCGTCGAGTGGCGTCGCGGTCAGGCCCTGCTGACGACGGCCGTCAGACGTCCCGATGTTCTCTCTTCCCGGGAAATCACGAGAGAAGACCGGGAGGCTCTCCAGGCGGCGATCGCCGCCGGCGCGGCCGTCCGGGCGCCTCTCGCCGCACCAACGACCCCCTGAACCGGGAACCGGTTCATCCAATATCCTGAAGGAGCATACGCATGAATCCCACTATCGAAAGCATCGAACGCGGCTACATGA
Organism: Candidatus Ozemobacteraceae bacterium; assembly: GCA_035373905.1. Classification (NCBI taxonomy): domain Bacteria; phylum Candidatus Rifleibacteriota; class Candidatus Ozemibacteria; family Candidatus Ozemibacteraceae; species Candidatus Ozemibacteraceae bacterium. The sequence goes on from DAOSOK010000004.1 coordinate 25,302, forward strand.
AGAACCGCCAGAGCGTTCCGGAGTTCGTTCCGGGCGACACGCTGCGCATCGCCATCAAGGTTCGCGAAGGTGACAAGGAACGCCTCCAGGCGTTCGAGGGCGTTGTGATCTCCCGCCGCTATGCCGGCCTCCGCGAAAACTTCACCGTTCGCAAGATCTCCTACGGCGTCGGCGTCGAGCGCACCTTCCTGCTCAACTCGCCGAACCTGGCCGAGATCAAGGTCGTCCGCCGCGGCAAGGCCGCCCGCGCGAAGCTGTATTACCTGCGCGATCGCGTCGGCAAGAAGACCCGCGTCAAAGACAAGCTGATGGTGGCGAAGGCCGAGGAGTGAGCCACGATGCCCTGTCGCCGGTGACAGGTGTCGCCGGCGCAAAGGCGGTCGGGATCGCCGGCGTTTCCGTCCGTTCGGGTCAGTCGACGGCCATTGCCGTCGATCGTCTCGATCCGGATGACGTCCTCAGCGAGTCCGCTCTCACCATCCTGGGAACGGTGTCCGGCCGGCTGCCGGATGACTTCCAGCTGACCCTGGAACAGCATCCGCGCGGCCGGTCGGCGCTGCGCTTTCCCCTGCCGCCGCCCGAGCGCGGCCGGTTCGAAACGGCGATCACCCTCCGGAACGGCGCGAACGACATCGCCGTCCGCATCACCCGCCCCGACGGAACCGTCGCGGACGAGTGCCGCTTTACCATGCACTACAAATCCTCGTTCCGCGAGTGGAACGAGACCGTTTTCATCGCCTTCCTGCTCGCCCTCATCATCCGGAGCCTCGTTTTACAGGCGTTTTGGATACCGACGGGAAGCATGGAGCCGACGCTTCTCGGCGAGAAACGCGACCCGGTGACGAACGAGCTCACCCGCGCCGGCGACCGCATCCTGGTCAACCGGTTCGCGTATGTGGCCGATCTGTCGCTTGACGGCCGGATTCCGTTCGGTCCGAGATACTGGTTCGCCCTTCCGAAGCGTGGCGACATCGTCGTGTTCAAATACCCCGACAAGAACCCGAACGCCGCGCCGCGCGATTTCATCAAGCGCGTCATCGGCCTGCCCGGCGACCATATCCGGATCATCGAGGGGATCGTCTCGGTGAACGGGGTTCCGCTGAACGAGCCGTATATCGCCGAGCCGCCCTGGCAGGATTTCGAGACCCGGGTGCCGACGGACAGCCTGTTCGTGATGGGCGACAATCGCAACAACAGCGCCGACAGCCGCTACTGGGGGCCCATGCCCCTGAAAAACCTCAAGGGCCAAGCCGTTTTGCTGTACTGGCCCGCGGGCCGTTTCCGCGCGATCCGGAGCTATCCGCATCCCGTCTATCCGCATTCCGAACGGCTTCCCTCATCGGCGGGCGGCCCCGGTTCCGGTCAGGAGGGGTGACGGCCGGAGATGCGCAGATGAACAGGGAGCTCCCCGGCCATATCCGCAAGGCGTTCCGCTCGATCGAACGGTTCATTCCGGTCGTCGATCTCGTGGTGGAACTGCTCGACGCGCGGATGCCGCTTTCCTCGAGGCTTCCCGGGCTCGTGAAGCGCCTCGGAAAGCCCTCGCTCGTCGTCCTCGGCAAGGCCGACCTTGCCGACGAAAACCAGACGACGAAGTGGATACGCCGGTTCGAGGCGGAAGGCCAGCCGTGCCTCGCCCTCGATGCCCGCAAGCCCGCATCCGTCAAAAATCTTGCTCAGCGGCTTCGCGCCTTTACGGACGAAGCCGCCGCGGCCGCCGGTTCGGTCCGGCGGATGCGGCGCCTGATGGTCATCGGCATTCCGAACGTCGGCAAGTCGACGCTCATCAACGCGCTCGCCGGCCGCAAGGCCGCGCGCGTCGCGAACCTGCCTGGCGTAACCCGCGACATTCAATGGATCAAACTTCCCGGGAGCCTCGAACTGCTGGACCTTCCCGGCGTGCTCGATTTCGGCCTCCTGAAACGGGGAGATATATTGAGACTTATAAATACCGTGCCCGGAAACGACGAGGACCAGTCCTCGCGGGCCCGCAAACTTTGCGAGATCCTCGCGACGATCGAATCGGCGGGCGCCCTGCCCGGCTTCACCGAGGAGGCCGCGGGCTCGTTCGATGTATATCTTCCGATATATGCGCGCCGAATGAACTTCGTGGCCCGGGGCGGGGTGCCAGACGAACGCCGGGCGGCGCTCGACCTGGTGAAGCGCTTTCAGAGCGGCGGTTTCGGCCGGATCACGCTGGAACCAGCCGACAGGGAAGTGGCGATCGTCGCATGAGCAGGCCCGAGGTGATTCTCGAACTCAACGAGGATGTGTGCCGGCACATGCTCGGCGCCGGCGATTCGCGCGGCCTCGACCTGCTGCGCAGTCTTTCCGACGTGAACGTGCGGGCACGGGGCAACCAGCTCCTGGTCGGCGGCGATCCCGGCAAGATCAGGCTCGTGAAGCGGTTCATCCACGCCCTGACCCGACGCATCGAGACCGAGGGCGGCATGAGCCCCGCCGACATGCGCCGCCTGCTCGGCGAGTGCCAGGCCGAGAACGACGCGAACCACCGGAAACCCGAGGCGACGGTTCCGGCCCCTGAGGCGGGGAAGGGCGCGGAGGAGAAACCCGGCGCCCGTACCGCGGGGGATTCTTACCCTGAGATCCTCATGACGCATTCGGGCCGGTCGGTCCGGGCCAAGACGCCGATGCAGCAGGCCTATCTCGACGCGATCCGGTCGCACGAGATCACGGTATCGATCGGGCCCGCCGGCACCGGCAAGACGTTCCTTGCCTGCGCGATGGCGGTCAAGGCCTTGCGCGAACGCGAGGTCACGCGGGTGATCCTCTCCAGGCCGACGGTCGAGGCCGGCGAAAAGCTGGGGTATCTCCCGGGCGACCTGATGGAAAAGGTCGATCCGCATTTCCGCCCGCTGTATGACGCGCTTCAGGAGTTTTTGGGCATCTCCAGATTCCAGCAGCTGCTTCGCCAGGGCACCATCGAAATCACCCCCCTCGGCTACATGCGGGGCAGAACCTTCAACGAGGCGTTCATCGTTCTCGACGAGGCCCAGAACACGACCGACAAGCAGATGCGAATGTTCCTCACCCGGATGGGATACGGTTCCCGCGTCGTCGTAACCGGCGACCGGACGCAGATCGATCTGCCCGCGCCGAAGGACTCGTCGCTCTTCACGCTGCGCAAAGTCCTCGGCGGAATCGAGCGCATGGCGTTCATCGATCTCGGCGAGAAGGACGTTATCCGCCACGAGCTCGTACGCCGCATCATCCAGGCATACGAAGCGTATTACGGCGAGGAAGGGGGATTGTCGTGAGCGAGCGCACCGCCTTCATCCTGACGAACTTCCTGCGATGGCTGGATCTCCCCGCCAAGCGCCAGCAGCTGTTCATCCGCGAGTTCGCCGTCTTTTTCGCCGCGGTCGTCCTGATCCTGTTCATCGATTTCAACTCGTTCAGCCCCGAAGTCATCGAGGGCCACGAAGCGCCGAAGACCATCGTCGCGCCGCGCGCGATCAGCTTCGTCGACGAACGCAAGACCGCCGAGCTTCGCCGCCTCGAGGAAGAGCGCGTCGAGCCCGTCATCACCCACATCGACGATGCCGAAGCCGAGATGCTGAGCCGGTTCAGCCGGTTCATGGGCAGCCTGGGCCGCTTCACGCATGACTGGCGGGACCGGGAGCCGACCGACCTCAGGCAGGACGTCATCGCGAGTTACTTCCCATCCGACAGGCTTCTCGACGAAGAAGGCCTTCGCATGTCGCTTGCGCTTTCCTCCGCGGAGATTGACCGGGTGAACGTGACGGGACGCCAGATGCTGCTGAACTACAACCAGACGATCATCAGCGCCCGCACTCTCGACTCGGTCCGCGCCGACGTGAAGAAAAACACCGACACGATGCCGGGCCAGGCGCCGTTCAAGAAGGTGCTCACCGACATCGTCCGCAACGCCCTGATGGTAAACTCGATCGAGGACGAGAAGGCGACCCGGGCGCGGCGCGAATCTGCCAGCCGCTCCGTAACGCCGGTGAAACGGAATTTCCAGAAGGGGCAGAAGATCGTCGACCGCGGCGTCATCGTCAGCGCCGACGACGTATACGTACTCAAAACGCTCGAGAAACAGCTCCAGAAGAATCGGGTGCTGGCCCTGATCGGCAACCTCCTGCTCGCCGCCCTTCTCACGCTGATCTGTCTCGCGCACCTGCGCCTGACACGCCACCAGATCCTGAAAGAGTCGGAACTGTTCCGGCTGACGGCCGGCCTCTGGATCGCCACGCTGTTCCTGGCGAAGATCGTCATCGCCGTCGGCAGCGCATACGACCAGTGGGAAATCTGCCTCCTGCTTTCCCCGCTTCCCGCGATCGGTCTGCTGATGGTGTTGCTCCTCGACTTCCAGCTGGCCCTGTTTCATCAGATGCTCCTGGGAATCCTGCTGTTCATCCTCACCGAAGCCAACGCGCGGCTTGCGATCGTCAGCCTTCTCGGCGGCATTCTCGGCACCCTCGTCCTGCACTCGTCGAAGGAGGGAAACCTGCGCGGCATGATCGGCTGGGCCGGCCTGAAAGCCGGCTTCGCCAACGCGGTCGCGCTCCTCGGCCTGCTGATGCTTGACGGCGAGAGCGTGACGATCTCGAATTTGCGCAGTATCGGCATCATGGTCTCCTGCGCCTTCGGAAATGGCCTCATTGCCGGCATCGCCGCGAACGGAGTGCTTCCCTACGTCGAAAGCTTCTTCGCCCTGGCGACCGGCTCGCGGCTCCTGGAGTTGGCCGACCTGTCACAGCCTCTGATGAAGCGCCTCGCCGAGGAGGCCCCCGGCACCTACCAGCACAGCATGATGGTCGCCAACCTGTCCGAGGCGGCGGCGAACGAGATCAACGCCGACGGTTTGCTCGCCAAGATCGGCGCGTATTTCCACGATATCGGAAAGCTGAAACGGCCGCTGTATTTCGTCGAGAATCAGACGACGACGAACCAGCACGACCAGCTCACCCCCTACATGTCGAGCCTCATCCTCGTCGGCCACATCCGCGACGGCGCCGACCTGGCGCGGGAATACGCCCTGCCCGAGCGGGTCGTGTCGCTGATCACCCAGCACCACGGCACGACGCTGATCAGCTACTTCTACGAGCAGGCCAAGACCGACACGGAAGGTCAGACCGTCAGCGAAGAACGGTTCCGGTATCCCGGCCCGAAGCCCCAGACGAAGGAAGCGGCGATCATCATGATGGCCGATGCGGTGGAAGCCGCCTCGCGCACCCTGTCCCAGCACACCCACAGTCGCATCGAGGGGCTGGTCAAGAAGATCGTGGAAAACAAGCTCAACGACGAGAACCAGCTCGACGAGAGCGACCTGACGCTCAAGGACATCGAACGCATCGAGCAGACCTTTGTTCGCGTCCTCACTTCCATGTATCATGGAAGAATCGATTACCCCGGCAAGCTGTCGAACCAGCCGAAGGGAGGCGCCGATGGAAATCCTCATCAGCAACCGGCAAAAGAAGAGTAAATTCAATATCTCCAGGATTCGAAGTATAGCAGTTGAAATACTTCGCTTCGAGGATGCTCCCGACAACGTGGAGCTGTCGATCGTCCTGTGCGACGACGATTTCATCCAGAAGCTGAACAACGATTACCTCGGCCACAACCGGCCGACCGATGTCCTGTCCTTCCCCATCGAGGACGACGAGCTGGAAACCGGCGTACGGGCGATCGGCGACGTCGTCATCAGCGTCGAGACCGCCGCCAGACAGGCGGAAAAGCTCAGCCATTCGATCGGCCTCGAGGTCGCCTTCCTGTTGATCCACGGTATCCTTCACCTGCAGGGCTACGATCACGACACCCGGGGCGAACAGCTCCGAATGCGCGATCGAGAAGCGGCCATCTGCCGCTATCTATGCGACAGGAAGCTCCTAAAGGGGCTCGAGACGGAAGGCCCCGCCACTCTGATCGCACGGGTGGAAAAAAAAGCGCGGCCCGCCGGCCGGAAACCTTCGCCGGACGCCGGAACCCAGGCTTCGGAAAAGCCGAAGCGGGCCGGGAAAACCGGAGGTCGGCATCTCAATGGATGACCCCGGGGCCTCTTCCTGCGATCGCAAGCCACGGAGCCAGGCATGCGGGGTGCCGATGCCATGACCGACCCCGTCTACGTTCTCGTGTTCTGTCTCCTGCTCTGCTGTTCGGCTTTCTTCTCCGCAACCGAGACGGCCTTCTTCTCCCTTTCCCCCCTGCGGCTGAAAAAGCTCGAAGACGAGGGAGACGGCCAGGCCGGTGAGATCCTGACCGTTCTTGGGGACAAGCAACGGCTTCTCATCACCCTCCTGCTGGGAAATACCTTCGTCAACGTCGCCGCCACCGCGATGGCCACGGCGTTCCTCGTGGATGAACTGCCCAAGGTCGCGTGGCTTGCCTCTTCCCCGCTTGGGGCTTCTCCTCACGTTTCCGTGGCCATTGCCTCCGGCATGATGACGATCCTTCTGCTCATCTGCGGCGAGATCACTCCGAAAACCGTCGCGATCTTCAACGCCCAGCGCTTCGCGCGGGTCGTCGTCAAGCCCCTGCGGCTCGTCATGTTTCTCCTGACGCCCTTCACCACGGCGATCAACGTCACCCTGGCAAAACTGGTTCCGTCCTATGCGGACTGGAATCGCAAGCTGGGTTCCGCCACCTCCCTGGACCAGATCGACAGCTATTTTTCGCTCGGGGAAGAAGTCGGCATCATCGAGCGCGACGAAAAGGAAATGATCAGTTCCGTGTTCGAGTTCGGCGACACACTCGTGCGGGAGGTCATGGTGCCCCGTCCCGACATCATGGCGATATCGATCAACACGTCTCTCGACGCGCTTCTCAAATTCCTGCGCGAGGACGGCCATTCCCGCTTCCCCGTCTACGACGGCTCCCTGGACAAGATCGTCGGCGTTCTCTACGTGAAGGACCTGCTGATGCGATACGAGGAGATGCGCGACAATTTCAATCTGACCAAGCTGCTCCGGCAGGTCTGTTTCGTACCCGAGACGAAAAAGCTCGACGACATGCTGCGCGAGTTCCAGAAGCGAAAGATGCATCTCGCCGTCGTCGTCGACGAATACGGCGGCGTTTCGGGCCTCGTGACGATCGAGGATCTCCTCGAGGAGATCGTCGGCGAAATCATCGACGAGTACGACCAGGACGAGCTTCCCCCCATCATCGAGGTCGGGCCCGACGTTTTCAGCGTCGATGCGCGGTACGGCATCGCCGATCTCGAGACCGAACTGGGCCTCAAGCTCGAATACGAGGATTCCGAGACCGTGAGCGGGTACGTTCTCGAAAAGCTTGGCCGCATTCCGCGCCGCGACGAGAAACTGGACGAACCGCAGGCCTGTTTCCAGGTCGTCGAGCTCAAGGGAAACAGGATCCTGAGACTGAGAGTCACCCGAAAGCCAGCTCCGGAGCCGGAACCCGACCTCGGGCCGGACGATCTCATCGAATAGAAAGCCGGAGCGACGTCCCGGAAAGTGGGAAATGACGATACTGATTTCGCTGGCCCTCGTGTCCGCCTGCCTCTTCCTTGCCGGTGCCTATGCCGGTATCGAAACGGGCTTCGTCAGTCTCGATCTCGAGATGATCAAGCACCAGGCGCAGGAGCCGGATGCCGTCGCGGAGCGGGCGCTGCTCAAGATCATCCTCCAGCCGGAGCGTTTTCTGGCGCTGACGCTGATCGGGATCAACCTCACGATGGTCGTGGCGACGTCGGTCTGGACGGAATTGCTTCATTACTACCGGCCCTCTCTCGTAACCGCCGGAACCATCGCGATGTCGGTATTCATCCTCATTTTCTGCGAACTGCTTCCCAAGATGGTGTTCGTCGCGAAGCCGTTCGAGATGTCGACGCGGTTCATTCCGCTCGTGAAGGCTTCCGACCGGATCCTGAGCGTTCCGATCGTCGCGGTCACCTGGTTCACCCGCGGCATCATTCGGCTCCTCGGAGTGGCCGGAAGCAGGAAGCGCAGGAACATCTCACGCGATGAGCTGCTGATTCTGTTGAGCCAGGGCGCGAGTTCGGGGGTTCTGCGGGAGAAGCCGACCCGCATGGCGCGCGGTATCATCGGCCTGAAGGACACGCGGCTGTGCGAGATCATGATCCCGAGGCCCAGGCTCGTCGCCCTCGACGTGAGCACTCCGATAGAAAAGGCCCGGAAGCTGGTGATGGAAGGCGGGTATTCCCGCATTCCCGTCTACGAGGGCCGGATCGACCAGGTGATCGGCTTCCTGTATTTCAAGGACCTGTTCCTGCGCCCTCGGCAGCCCGCGTCTCTCAGAGAACTCCTGTCGCCGGCCGTCTTCTCGCCCGAGATGAAAAACGCATTCGAGCAGCTCCGGGAAATGCGCCGAGACAACTTCCACGCGGTGATCATCCTCGACGAGTTCGGCTCGGTGTCTGGCCTCGTCACGCTCGAAGACCTGCTCGAGGAGGTGTTCGGCGAGATCCAGGACGAGCTCGACGAGCCCGTCACCAGCCTGAAGGCGAATAACGACGGCACGCTGACCGCCCCGGCCGATATGAGCCTCGCGGATTTCCGGAGGGAAACTGGGATAGAATTTATCGAAACCGAAGGCGCATCGACCCTGAATGGGCTTATACTGGCAACGGCGGGTCGCATTCCCCAGACCGGGGAAAAACTCGGGATCGCCCGCTGCACCTTCGAAATTCTCCAGGCCGACAGCAGGCGGGTGCTGAAGGTCCGGATCGACCCGGGTGACGGAAAACGCGGAGAGAAGAAAACATGATCGGTCACGGCAGGGATCGCTTCAAGGACGGTCTGAAGCTCGTTCTCAACGGGTTGAAGACGCTCCACGACATCCTGCGGAGCTATTTTATCACGGGCGTTATATTGGTCGTTCCGGCCTTCGTGACGCTGTTCATCATCTATCAGCTGTTCATTTTCGCCGACGGCATCCTTGGAAATGCCGTGAGCGGAGCGATCGGCCTGCGGATTCCCGGCTTCGGCCTCATCGCGACGGCGCTGTTGTTCGTCGTCGCCGGCCGGATCGCTCAGAACGTGATCGGGCAGCGGGTTCTCACCTGGGTCGACCGGTCCCTCGAGTCGTTGCCGGTCGTCCGGTCGCTGTATGTCGGCGTCAAGCAGGTTTCCGACGTCGTCCTGCAACAGCACAAGGGCGAGTTCAAGCGCGTCGTGCTTGTCGAGTATCCGAAGGAGGACAGCTGGGTCGTCGGGTTCGTGACGGGAGATTTTCCGGCGGAGGTCACCGATGGATTCAAAGGGCGGAGCATGCTGTGCGTGTTCGTTCCGACGACGCCGAATCCGACCTCGGGCTTCCTGCTGATCGTCGACCGGACGAAGATCATCGAAATGAACCTCAGCATCGAGGAGGCGATGAAACTCGTCATCTCGGGCGGCCTCGTGAAACCAACCGCGCAGGAGACCCTCCGGCCGGCCCAAACCGACGAAGAGTTTACGATTCCCCACTGACGGGACGAAGGAAAAAGAGCGTATGATATATATAAAGAACCGGTCATGGCGATCCCTGGCGGCGATGCTGCCGGCGTTTCTCTGGAACCTGGCGGGAGCGCCCGTTTCGGCCCAGGGATTCGACGACATGAAACAGTATCTCGACGTGCGCGACGCCGCTGCGGCCGTGAAGGTGGAGCTGGAACGCGCGGCGGACGGGGCTTCCGGCTCCGTCCTGCTTGCCAATCCGAAAGCCGAGCAGGAAGTGATGGACATGCTGAACTGGCTCGACGCGCGGGCGAAGGAGTTCGAGAAGCAGGCGAGTCCCCTCTCGATCTATTACAGCGATCGACTGTCGCGCATTCTGGCCGACTGTCACAGGCTGTATCCGCATTTCATCAAGCGGCGCGCCCTCGCCGCCCGGGCGGGCGTCATGCTCATGCCCCTGAGCCCGTCGAAAGGCGATCTCGAGGTCATGCAGACCCCGGCCCCCGCCCCGAACCCCGCGTCGGCGATCGCCCCCGCCGTGCATGCGCCTTCCGCGCCGATATCCCCGCATGCGGCCGTCGCCGCTGGCGAGCCGCTGCCTGTGGCTTCCGGGCCGAGCGGCCCGAGAACAGCCGTGCTGGACGCTCCCCCGTCTCCCGAAGACGTTGTCGCCCGGCGGCGCGCGTTCTTTCACCCGATTGGGGTGCGCACCCTCCTGCCGCAGGCGACCGTCGCAGGAATCGCCGCGCAGCCCGTTCCTCCAGCTGCGGGTGTCGTGCCGGCAAGCGGCGCGGTCGCCGTCACGCCGCCGCCTGCTTCGTTTCCCGAGCTTCCGAGTCCGGTCGCGCAGGCGCCGGCCGCGTTCACCCCGCTGGAACCCTGGACCGGCGGTTCCGATCCGCAGGTGCGCGAGACGCCCGGCATGCGGCCCCTCGCGATCATGATCGAGAATCACAACCAGGCCCGCCCCCAGACCGCGATGCACGAGGCCGAGGTGGTCTACGAGATCCCGGTCGAGGGCGGCATCACCAGGTTCATGGCGCTGTATTATCACGTGCCCGAGATCGTCGGGCCGGTACGCAGTTGCCGGGAATACTTCGTGGACCGGGCGCTCGAAGTGAACGCCCTCTACGTGCATTGCGGGGGCAGTCCGAACGGCTACAAATACATCGGCGAGCAGAAGGTGTTCTCGATCGACGAGATCAGCAACGGCACGCCCTTCTTCCGCGACAATTCCCGCAAGGCCCCGCACAATCTCTACACAAAGCCGCAGAAGCTGATCGAGGTGATGAACCAGAAATACCCGATGCAGCTTCCCTATCAGAAACTGCCCCTGCCGTACGGCGAGAATCCCACGGCCGGAAACATCGCCTGCAACGGCGTTTCGATCCGGTATCACGGGAACTATACCGCTTCATATAAATTCAACCCGCGCACCGGCCGCTACGATCGGTACATGAACGGGGCGCAGCAGCTCGACCGCGTGACTCTCAAGCCGGTGTCCCCCGGGACCGTCGTCATCCAGATGGCCAACATGCGCGTCATCGACGACAAGGGGCGCCAGGAGATCAGCTTCATCGGCGAAGGCCGCGGGCTGGTGCTGTACGGCGGAACGGCGCGGCAAATCGTCTGGAAGAAGACCGCGCCGCGCGAGTTCACGCGGTTCTTCGACGAGACCGGGAAGCCGTTCTTCTTTTCGAACAAGAGCCCCGTCTGGATCCAGGTTGTGTCACCGATCAACCGGCTCGCGTTCGATCCTCCGGTTCCCCAGAACATCATCGCCTTCCTGGGCGTTCAGCAGCCCGCAGGAAAGACAGCCGCCGCCGCGCCCGCGAATCGGACATCGACCGCGCCTGCCTCCGCGACGGCGCCGGTGACACCCCAGCCTGCGGCGCCCCCCGCCCCGGCCTCCGCATCGGCCGGTCTCCCTGCCGTTGCCAACCCGTCCGGCGCCCTCTGACCGCCGAAGGAGACGACCATGAGCGAAGGAAACAAGGAAACCAGATTCGGCGCCGTCGGCGTCTTCGGCCGGGCGAACGCCGGCAAGTCGACGCTGGTGAACGCCCTCGTGGGCGAGAAAGTGTCGATCGTCTCGAAACGCCCGCAGACCACGCGGCGCAGGATCCTCGGCATCCTTACGGAAGGGGTCTCGCAGGTCGTCTTCTGCGACACGCCGGGCCTTCACGCGATCAAAAATCGCCTCGACGCCTTCATGGCGCGCGAGATCGAGGCGACCGCCGAGGGGCTCCAGGGTGCGTTGTATCTGGTCGATCTGACGGACATCAGCCCCGAAGAGGATGCGGCCCATCTGAAGGATCTCCTTGCCTGGCTCGGGAGCGATGTGCCGCTGTATCTGGTCCTGACGAAACTCGACGAGCGGAAAAAAGCCGATCCCGACGGCGTCGCCAAAGAATACGCGGCGTTCGCGTCGTTCGCAGGCACGTTCAGCGTATCGGCGGAAAAAGGCACCGGTCTCGGCCGGCTGAAGAAAGCCGTGTTCGACGTGCTCGTGCCGAGCCCGCACGCCTACGACGGCGAACTTTTCACGTCCCAGACCGAGCGGGAGATCGCCGAGGAGACGATCCGCGAGGTCATTCTCGAGAAGTATTATCACGAGGTTCCTCACTCGGTTGCCGTGCTGGTCGAGCAGTTCAAGGAGCGGGAGAACGGAAAGACGTTCATCGAGGCCCATCTCGTCATCGAACGGGAAAGTCACCGCAAGATCCTTCTCGGTCACGAGGGAGAAGGAATCAAGGCGATCGGTTCTCTCGCCCGCGAACGGTTGAACGGGATTCTCGGGCGTGATATTTATTTACAGCTTTGGATCAAGGTGCGCCCGAACTGGCGCAAGCAGGATGCCTGGGTCCGGAACCTGGGTTATCGCGACCGGTGACGGGAAAGGAACGCAGATGAACTCGATTCTCATGGTGGTTGTCGCCGTTATCGTTATTCTGCTGGTCTTTGTCATGTTTTCCCTTGACGACCAGGAAGAGTATACGGTCGACGAGAATCCGGCCCGGCCCGAATCCGAAGACGCCGGCGCGATGAACGCCGCATCGGCGGCGGCTGGACAGGCAGGAGGGGCGCCGAACGAACCGCCGGGCGTGTCCCGGGAGGCGGGTGTCGACGTTCCCCCGCAGGCCGTTTCGGCCGCGGCGCGACAACGCCGGTTCAAGGCGGAACAGGCCGGGGACGCACGTTCCCTGGCCGATATCGACAGCGTCCAGGTCGGCTCGGAAGAGGATCTGAGATATCGTCTCCTCCTCGATGACCAGGTGCCGCCGCCCACCGAGGTTTCCGTGAAACAGGGCGTGGCCGTCATCGTCCAGATCCGGCTTCCGGAGGAGCTCCAGACCGACCAGGAAACCTGGGCCCAGACCTTGGCGAGCGTCGAGGCGATCCTGTCGCCCGAGAAGGCGCCGTTCCCCTACAGCGTCTACCTGACCAGTCAATTCGACCACCTGTGGCTGTTCGGCATCGACGAGGAGCGTGACGACCCGGTGTTCGAAGCGATCGTCTGCGCGTTCGATGCCGTACGTCGGTTCAAGAAGGCTCTCGAGTCCCAGCCCGCCCTCCAGGCGGCCAGAGCCAGACTCTCCGTCGGCATTTCCAGCGGAAAAATCGCCCGCATCAAGCGCGGCCCGCTCGGTCCCGTTTCCCATGCGGGAAAGGCGGTCTATACGGCCGAGGCGCTTTCCGAGGTCGCCGGCGATTTCATGATCTACGTGGATGACGACGTCCACCGCCTCGCCATTCCGCTGTTCGACTTCCGCGAGTGGAAACCGATCAAACTGCGGCCGGCGCTTCCGCCGATCCCGTTCTACGAAGTCATGGGCTGGAACAAGAAGGAAGAGATGTTCGCCTTCGCCTCGCACAAGGAATCCTACGCGCGCCGAGCCGTCGCCGTGGCGTTCCGATATCTCGAGTTCGACGATATGGGACCGCTGATCAACCTGATGAACGACGCCGACGAGAAGGTTGTTCTCGAGACCCTCGCAACCCTCGCCGAGATCGGCGACCCCCGCGGCATGGGGATGCTCAAGAAGATCCTTCCCGAAGCCCGCGACCCGATGGTGCGGAGCGGCATTCTCAAAGCGTTCGGCGGGATCGGCAGTTCCGAGGTGATCCCCTTGCTGAAGGCGTCGATGAAGGATGCCCACTGGCTGGTGCGCTACCAGGCGGTGCTCTCGATGGCCCGTCTCGGCGGTAGCGATGCGCTCAAGCACATCGAGGAACTGGCGAGTGACGACGACGGCGCCGTCCGGGCCGCGGTCCATCAGGTGAAATACCTGGAAACCCAGAACAAGGCCGATCTCGATGCCCTCAACGAGCTGCTGGGCGATCTTTCGGGCCGGGCGCGCAAGGCCGCCGCCGAAGCTCTGATCAAGATCGGCACCCGCGAAGCCCTCTCGATGGTCGCGCGGTCCTTCCATCAGCAGGAACCGGGCCTGTGCAGGCACATCCTCCGGCTTCTCATGGAATGCCGCTCGCAGAGCCTCTACCAGACGTTCCTCACGCTCTTCCAGCACTCGGGCGAGAAACTGCGGCCCGAAATCGTCGCGGCCGTGCGTCGCGCGCGGCTCGTGGGCTGATTCATGGCCATTGAGATTCTCGTTGTCGACGATGAGGACATGATCCGGTGGACCCTCCGGGAGTCCCTGGAAGCCGAGGGCTACAAGATTTTCGATTTCCCGAACGGCCGGGATTTCATCCGCTACTTCTCTGAAAAAGGCGGAGATATTATATTGCTTGATGTTCGATTGCCGGACGCGAACGGCCTCGATCTCCTGCTGGAAATCAAGCAGCTCGATCCGAACGTTCCCGTCGTCGTGATGACGGCGTTCGGCGACGTCGAGACGGCCGTGACCGCGATGAAACGCGGGGCATACGATTATCTCTCCAAGCCCTACAACCTGGCGGAAGTGAATCTTCTCATCAGGAAGATCGTCGAGACGTCGCTGCTGAAAAATCAGCTGCAGTACATTCGCGAGCGTGTCGAAAACAACTTCGCGCAGATTCTCGGCGACAACCTGAAAATCAAGCAGCTGCGCGACCACATCGCGATGGCGGCCCAGAGCGACCGGACGACGGTGCTGATCCGGGGCGAGTCCGGAACCGGCAAGGAGCTGGTCGCCCGCCAGATCCACCAGCAGAGCACCCGGGCCGGCCAGCCTTTCATCGACGTGAACGCCGCCGCCGTTACAGGCACCCTGCTCGAATCCGAGTTGTTCGGTCACGAAAAAGGCGCGTTCACAGACGCCCAGCGGCAGAAAAAAGGCTTCTTCGAGCTGGCCGACAGGGGAACCCTCTTCCTCGACGAGATCGGCGATCTCGATCCGAATCTGCAGGCCAAGCTGCTGCGCGTCCTCCAGGAAAAACGCTTCCGGCGCGTTGGCGGCTCGACCGACATCTCGGTCGATGTCCGCATCATCGCCGCCACCAACGCCGATCTCGAGCGGGCCATGGAAGACGGTCGCCTGCGCCGCGACCTGTTCTACCGGCTGAACGTCTTCACCGTCTTCCTGCCTCCCCTTCGGGAACGCCAGGACGACATCCTGCTGCTCGCCCGCGCATTTCTCGACCAGTTCCGCCGCGAATTTTCGAAGGATATCTCCGGCTTTTCACCGGAGGCCTGCGAGATCCTTCAGAAATACGCGTTCCCGGGCAACGTGCGCGAGTTGAAGAACATCATCGAGCGTGCGACCCTTCTCGAAACGACGAACAAGATCAGACCCGTCAGCCTTCCCGAGGAAATGCGGAGCTGGCGTGGGCCCGCCATGACCCAGGCGCCTGTGTTGCCGTCCGACCGGCCCTGGAAAACCCCCGGGTTCAATCTCAAGGAATACGTGGATTCCGTTGAGAAACGGATCGTGCAGGACGTGATCAGGGAGTGCGAAGGCAAAAAAGGTGAGGCGGCCAAACTCCTCGGCTTGACCAGGTTCGCCCTGCGACACCAGTTGAAAAAGCACGGTCTCGATGAAGAGGGCTGAAAACGCATTGAATCGCGATGGGCGCAAGGCCGCTCCTCT
Organism: Candidatus Ozemobacteraceae bacterium; assembly: GCA_035373905.1. Taxonomy (NCBI): domain Bacteria; phylum Candidatus Rifleibacteriota; class Candidatus Ozemibacteria; family Candidatus Ozemibacteraceae; species Candidatus Ozemibacteraceae bacterium. Next base: position 40,729 of record DAOSOK010000004.1, read on the forward strand.
GTATGCGGCGTTCCGGGATGGTACGTTTTCCGGAAAGAGGATGTGTGAAAAAAACACGAGAGAGGAGGGATGTGAAAAAAATACACGTATCCGGCGTGAAAAAGATTGTACATCACGTATTCCAAACTTGGCATGAATCCTGCTTGAACAAAGACAGCAATCGAGCCTACGCAGGAGAAAAAAAGATGATATCGGAACTGCTCCAGGAAAACTTCATCAATCTCGATCTCGACGCCGGTTCCAAGAACGATGCGATCGCGAGCCTCTCGACGATGCTTTCGTCATCGGGCAAGGTCGTAGATAGCACCTCCTTCGTTCGGGCCGTTCTCGACCGCGAGAAGCTCGGAAGTACCGCGATCGGTTCCGGGATCGCCATTCCTCACGCCCGTGCCAACACGGTCAACGAAGTGTCCATCGCTTTTGCCCGCTGTGGAAAAGGCGTCGACTTCAACTCCGTAGACGGTGACCCCGTTCATCTGATCTTCCTGCTTGCCGCACCCATCGAGTCCGGCAGCCTGTATCTCAAACTTCTGGCGCGCATCTCTCGCCTTCTTCGCTACCAGGATCTCATCGAAGAACTGAAGAAGGCTCAGACGAAAGAAGACGTCATCCGCATCATCGCGTCGAAGGAATGATCCGGCGAAGCCGGAGGGGTACGGGTATGACGCTCGTTCAGGCATACGAAGCCGGCGAAAGCAGCACGGTCAGCATGTCCCCGGAGGGCCTGTCTGTTCACATGCGCATCCCTGCCGAACGGATGTACATGGCGAACGCGGTGCTGACGCTTCGCGAAATCTGCGACCATCTCTGCCTTTCCCCAGAACGCACCAACCGGGTCGTTCTGGTACTCGAAGAGGCGCTGATGAACTCGATCGAGCATGCCTACAACGGTGACGGCGGCTTCATCGATCTGCAGTTTTCGATCGAGGGTCCGGAATTCGTGATTGTCGTCGAAGACTTCGGCAACGGTATGGTCCATGACGTCGACATCGATTCGCTCGAGGCTTCCGATCTGCTGTTCGAGCGCGGGCGCGGACTGTGCATCATGAAAGGCATCTCCGACAGGGCCGTCGTCCAGTCGAGTTCCCGCGGCACGCGGGCCACGATGCTTTTTCAGCTCCACAACTGAGAGGAAGAATGACCACAGACAACATCAGGGAACGAACCTTCGTTCTTATCAAGCCTGACGGCATCCAGCGCGGCAAAGCGGGAGAGATCATCTCCCGCTTTGAGTCTAAAGGGCTGAAAATCGTCGGCATGAAAATGGTTCGCATCACCGGCGAACAGGCCGAGCGCCAGTATGCCTGCCACAAGGGAAAGGCGTTCTACGAGTCGCTCGTCGCCTTCATGCTTTCCGGGCCGTGCCTGGCGCTTGTGCTCGAAGGCCGAAACGCCATCGATATTGTCCGCAAGCTGATGGGAGCGACCAATCCGCTCGCGGCCGAACCCGGCACCATCCGGGGCGATATGGCCCTGGACACCAAGCACAACCTCGTCCACGGTTCCGATTCGCAGGCCAGTGTCGACCTCGAAACGCCGATCTACTTCGCGCCGAGCGAACTCTTCGAATACGATCTCGCGACCAGGGACTGGCTGTATTACACCTGAATCCGCCCTGACAATCTGATCCACCACGCGGGAGGGGCTGACCTGCCTCTCCCGTTTTTTCTTCCCCGAGCGCTTTACGAAGCGCCCGAAAATGCGTTTTTTCCTCCGTGTCTGGTATGTGTGTTTCACTTTGAGAACCAATCCGCAGATGACGCTGATGAAGCAGATTTCGCAGATGAAACCCTGAAAACCTTCTTGCCCCGGCGTTTCCCATCCCTGGCGAAAAAAAGCTCGCTTCAGACGTTCGCTCTTATCTGCTCTTCATCAGGTTTTACATCTGCCCTCCATCTATGGGTACATTCCTGAAAACCTCGTTTTTACAACGGAGTGTCTCCATGACTCTGTGATTCGTTGTTGTTTCAACATACCGGGCATGAGGGGAAACTCATGCGCTCGTTCTGGTAGGGCCTTGCATTGAAGGCGGCGATCAGGCATCATGCGGACATGCGCCTGTTCCGCCTCATGCTCGGATTGGTTCTCGTCGTTCTGTTCGCCGCTCTTGGCGCATGGGGCGCGCTGTCGTCGGCCGCCGGGAACGAGTATGTCGTGCGCTGGGGGGCGATGATGGCCGCTCAGAACCTCGATGCCGACATGCAGCTCGGACGGGTGACCGGAACGGTGCTGGAAGCCCTGCGCATCGACGGCGTCCAGGGAATGGTGCGTCGCTCGCGGACGGGATTCGTGGCGGGGCCGGTCGAAATCTCGTTCAACCTGCGCCAGGCCCCACGGCGCGGTCTCGTCATCGGGACGCTCGATTGCCCCTGGCTCAAACTGTGGGGAGGAGTGCCGGTGCCGCCCTGGTTTGGCGCTTTGCCGGAACTGCCGCCGCCGACGTGCCAGGCCGATCTGAAACTTCCGGTCGGCATCGACCGTGTCCGCCTCGGCCGCATCGACTGGATGCCGGCGGCATCGGGGCCGGTCGAGGTCACGATCGCATCGTTCGCGATCGACCCGGCATCACGGACGAACGGTCTCCAGCCCGTCTCGTTCTCACTGTCGGTCCGATTCAAAGGCGCCGAGTTCGCCGCCGCGGCCTTCGATGGACACCTGGCTTCGACCAGGGCGGCTCTGTCTGGAAAAATAGAAGGAAATATATTTGGCTTTCCCGTCGATAGCGGACTGAAGGTATCGGTGAAACGGGACGGCGTCTTCGCCGAGGGGACGCTTGCCGAAATGCGGGTCGATCTGACGGTGCTGTCGAAATGGCTCAGTCCGCTCTGGCGGGACACCGTGCCGCTCTTCGTGAACGGACGGGTCACCGCGGGAGGGACTTGGATGGTCCAGCCGAAGATCGGCTTCGCGGGCCGGTTCCAGGGACGATTCGACCGCGTCGTGTTCGTGCTGACAGGGTTCAATCTGCCGCTCGCCGAGCTGAACGCCCCCTGGAAATTCTTCGACGACAAACTGCACATCGAGAATGAAAACAGCCGGTTCATCGGGTTCCCCGCCTCCTTCAGCGGAGCCGTCGCGCTTGCGGCCGGGCTGAAACCCGACTGGGGCATCGAAGCCCGGGTTGCCGATCTTCCCCTGGCCGAACTCATCGCAACCCTGCCGTGGGCGGTGCGGTATGGATACGGCGTTCCCTACCTGGCCGGCCTGGCAAGCATGACCGCCCGCTTCGACGGAACCGCGCCCGGCATCCTCGTCAACGCGACGGCGCTGGTGGCCCGGCAAACCGGATCCGCCGCAACGTCGAGCGTGTCGATTCGCTACCGCCACGCGGCCGGGCAGCCGGACCGCTGGGATCTCGAATCCCGATGGACGGCTGAATCCGTTATGCCGAAAGGTTTTGCAGGACTCCCCGTGCGGACCGCCCCTTCGGGAGAACCGTTGCGGACGCCGTTCGAGTTCCGCTTCGAGGGGCACGGGACGCATGTCGACAAGCTCGATGCGAGGCTGGGCATTCTCTGGAACGAATCCTCCGCCTGGGAAGCAACGGGGCTCCTCGAAGGGCATACGTGGGAGGGCGTCGTTGCCGGACCGGAAGGCACACCGGTGGCGCTCCCTCAGGGCCTCGGCCTGGTCGACTTCCTGCTGCCGGGGATGTAAGGCGTGAATTCGATCCGCTCCTCCGGGATTTTCTGGTAAAACGTCAGGAGTGAACGGTCCGAATCGATGGTCATGCGCGATGCCCGGATCGAGAGAATGACGCCCTGCCGGAACACGCCGGCCGAGATCGTCGAGCGGGTTTCCTCGAGCAGGACGAGGGCGAGGTCGGCTTTTTTCAGTTCGAGCTTGGTGATCTGGTCGCTCAGGCTGGCGACCTTGTGTTCGAGGCTGGTCCGAAGCGGCTCCGCCTTGCCAGGCGGCAGTTTTTCCGGAAAGTTCTTCACGAACAGCAGGTTCTTTTCGGCCTCGTAATGCTGGCGCCGGATGTCGTTGATGATCTTCACGACCAGGTTCAGTCGGCTGAGGGCGGTGTGCGAAACGCCGCAGGAGACGCGGGTTTCAACGCCGACGGCGTTTCCCAGCTCGCCTGCGGTGATCGAGCGGAAGGAGATGAGCTCGCCGCCGCTGAGCGACTTTTCGATCATGACCTCGCCGTTCACGTTGATGCGCGAATTGAGGGCTGAGCGCAGGAAGAGGTCGCCCTGCACCGTGAGGCAGGCGTTTTCAGCGTACAGCGCGCGAAGGTTGCCGAACACCTTCACTTCGTTCTTGTCTTCGACCTTCCCGGCCGTGCCGAGAATGCCCTTGCCCACGTCGAGATCGCCCCCGACGGTGACGCGGGTGCCCGCCTCGATCATGCCGTCGACGCGCAGGTTCCCGGTCACGGTCACGGAAAACCCGTACCGGATCGAACCGCGCACGACGAGCGAGCCCTTGAAGCTGATGTGGCCGGTACCGAAATCGACGTCGCCCGGAATGACCATGACAGGAGTGACATGCACCGTGACCGAGTTCATCCCGGACTCGACGGTCAGCTGGCCTTCGCAGGCCGCCCGGGCGATGTCGTTCGTTCCGTCGGACTTCAGGACGACGTTGCGCCCCGCCACGACCCGTTTGTCCTTGCCGGGAACGGCGGGAATCGGCTTGCCGAAGACCGAGTGGCCCGACTCGCCCTTCGTGGCCGGCCGCTTCACCAGGATGATCTCGTCGGTCGAGACGCTGCGGAACAGGTCGCGCGTCTTGAAGTCCAGCGTTCCGTCCGGGCGCGTCAGGTGCTCCATCGACGGCCGGGGCACGAGGATGTCGATATGCGCCGGTTCGCCGTCGAGCGGTTGTATTCCTGTTGCTATTTTTCTCGGCGGAAACGTGATGCGCCGTGCGATGAGGCGCGGAAGCTCGTTCGTGACGAAACCCCGATCGAGCCCGAACAGGATGCGCTCGTTGAGGGCGTTCTGGATGGTCAGACAGGCGGCTTTGTCATCGAACGAATCGGGAAACGACTCGATAGAGAGGTAGGCTTCCGTCTCGAGCCGGTTCGTCGTCAGGGAAAGGGAAAAACCGGGAAGTTCCCGTGCGAGGAAGGTTCCCGGTTCCATGCGGTGGGGGATGCCTGCCGGCAAAGCCGGATCAGCCGGCCCGCGAGCCGTTGTTCAGGCCGACCCGCCGTTCGACGTCGGCGATGCTGACGCCCTGGCTGGACAGGAAGTTCTCGAACCAGGCCGTATCGACGCTGAACGAGCGCAGTTCGCCGCGGAACGCGATGATCAATTGCTCGAGTTCGACCAGGTCGCCGACCCGGAGCTTGGTTTTCTGCTGGCCGCTCATGGAGCGCAGGTTGTCGAGAGCGGACCGGACGGCGCTCGCGAACTCGTACCGGGTCACCTTCGAGGCATCGTAGAACGGCATGCCGGGCAGGAGCCCCTTCGAGATCACGCGCTTGAGCGACTTGAACACCCAGTGGTTCGCCGGCACGTAGACGAAACCGGTTCCGGCCGAGCCGGCGGACGTGGTCATACGGGCGGCGGCGGCCGACTGGGGCATCGGGGCGCGACCATCGGCCAGCGGGATGTAGAACGCCGAGTCGGCCTCGGCGGCACGGGGCCGGGCGAGAGTTGCTCTGCGGGCCTGGCGCTCGTTCTGCGTTGTGAACTGCCACGAATAGCGGGCGACGAGTTGCTCGCCCGATTGGCTCTTGATCTTGTCGCTGATGAGAACCTTGTACTGCGTATCCGCGTCGAGAGGGGCGGCGGGAATGAAGACTGCGCGTTTCTGGCGGCCGTCGTAGGACACGCGCCCTTCGACACGCTCCTGGCGGCCGAAAACCGAGATGTTGATCGGGTTCACGGTACTCTGCTGGGCGGGTTCGCTGAAGTGAATGACGATCTTGGCGTTGCGGGCGACCTGCTCGGCGTTTGCCGCCGGCAGAATCCCGGTCACCTTGAAGGTGGAGAGGGCTTCGCGGGGCGCAGCCTTGCGGGGAACGGCGGTTCTCGCCGCCTTGCGGGGAGCGGGGGCGCTCCAGTCGGCGTCCGCTTCCATGGCGGCGTTGTTCCCGGCGGGAGCCGCTTCGTCATCGAAGCCTTCCAGTTCCCTGGATTCCTGGATCGTTTCGCGCATCACCGGTTGGGCGCGGCGGGGAGCCGCCTGTTTCGCGGCGGCGGGCGCGCGGCGCACGGGCGCCGCGGCAAACGCTTCGGGCATGGCGGGAGCCGCGGCGGGCGAGGTGGTCGCGAAGGTTGCGGCGAGGGCGTTCTGCAGCGGGCGGCCGGTCATGTCGGTCACGCCCTGGGTGATGATCACGCGATACGAGCGGTTTGCGTCGAGCACGCCGACGGGGGTGAGCACCGCGCGTTTCTGGCCGCTCAGATACTGGATCTTCGCGGGCACCGGGCCGAAATCGTCTTCGACCCGGAAGGTGAACTCGTTCAGGGTTTCAGGCCGGACTTCCTGGTTGAAAGCCACCGTCACCGGTTGGCTGAGATTGGTGACGACGGCGCCGCTTTGCGGCGACATGCCGACCAGTTTCAGGGGAATCGCCGCCTGCATTGCGACGTCGCCGTAGGCGTCGGCCGCGGGGGCGTCGAACGATGCGGTGTTCACCAGGCCCTGGCGGCGCGCCGGAGCAGCGACCGGCAGAGCGGCGTCGCTGGGCGCTTCCTCGAGAACGTTGTCGGGAACGACCACGTCGACGCTGCCAGAACCGCTTCCGCCGATGCGGAAGGGAATGATGGTGTTCTTCGGAAGCCTGGCACCCGAGCTTCCCGCGAGCGTCTGGCTGATGGCGATGCCATACTCGTTGCCGGACTTCAGGGGCTGGCGGGGAACCAGCGTCAGGGTCTTCAGGTCGCGCGACAGGCGGTAATCGACGCCGACCGTTTCCCGGTTACACATCAGTTTCACCGGGGCGTCCTTGAGGGAAGTGATGTCAAGCGCTTCGCTGAAGCTGACTTCGAGAGGATTCTGCGGGTTGATCACGCCGCTGGACATGTTTGCGTTGGTGATCAGCAGTCTCGCCGCAGCTGCGCCGCCCATGGGGGCGGACATCGCGGCAGCCCCGGCGGCCTGCATCGGAGCGTTCACGGCATTCTGCGCGCCGGCCGAGCGCTGGCTCCCGGAGGAAGAAACGCGGAAGTTCCACATCTTCTCGGCCGTTCCGCTCACGCCGTCGCCGAAACTGAGCTGGGCGGTGTACATCTGGCCCGGCTGAAGACCTGCCTTGGGCTTGAACATCACCTGGCGGGCGGAGGGATTGTAAAACAGCTCGCCGTCGACGGGCTGGCCGTTTTTGAACAGGTTGAGATTGATCGTCTGGTAGAACGCCTGCGAAAGAGCCCCGCCGAACTCGACCGTCAGGGGGGTGGTGGCCGAAACGTCGGAGGCCATATCTGCCGGAACGGTCTTGACGACCTGGACCGCCTGGCCTGCGTTCGCCTGCATACCGAACGCGGCTGAGGCGTGCAGAGCGGGACCGGCACCTACCAGCAGAGCTCCCAGGACGACGGCTCGAATTCCACGGTTCATGAATAACCTCCTCGAAAGGTCCAGACGATTCGGTATCATCATCGGCAAAATCGATCGCAACCTTTACCCCATTGTCCGCGTTCGGGATGATCTCCACAGTATTTCGCCATTGCGCTGTAGGAGCGGGTTTGAAACCAGCCCCTACAGACGATTGAAGAATGAAGGGACATCAAAAGTCTTATTGAGTCCTGCGTATCAAAAACCAGCTTCGTGTCCCCGTTCGTGCTGAGCTTGTCGAAACACGAACAACCACTTGCTGATGGTTCCTCATTTTGCCCTACGACAGGCTCAGGGCGAACGGTTGGTTTTCATTCTGCAGGACTCAATAGTCCCATAGGGATTTTGAGGCTATCGGACCCGCGGTTGCGATCGTTCGGGCACCCCCCCGGATTTGCCCTGAGAAGGGGGGGTATGGTATAAACCCCGAACCCGGTCATGATGTTCGCCCGGATTTCAAAGGCCGCAGGTCACCGAAGGAGTTTCCGCCATGGGTATCGATGTCGCAACCTTCACCAAGCAGCTTCGCGAAGACGGAATCGAAGCCGCCCGCCGCGAGGCCGAAAAGATCCTGGCCGATGCGAGGGCGAAAGCCGACCACGAAAAAGAGCAGGCCAGGGCCGCGGCCCGTCGTATGGTCCAGAAAGGGGAGGCCGAGATCGCCCGGCACCGGCAGAAGGTCGAGGCCGAGCTCAGGCTTGCCGCCCGTGACCTGGTTCTCGACGTCAAAAAGCGCCTGGAAAACCTGACGCGTGGCCTTCTCCAGCCGGTCGTCGCCGAAAAACTGTCGGCGGCGGACGTCGTCGAGTCCTCCCTCCGGGAACTCCTGAAAACCCAGAAGACCGGCCGCGAATGGGAGGCGGCGCTCGGCCCCGTCGTCGGTGCGAAACTGACCCAAGCCGCGCTGAGCGACCTGTTCAAAACCGCGGACGGCCGAGTGAAACTTGGCGAGACGCTCAAGTCGGCCGGATTCACCCTGCGCGACACCGCTTCCGGCGAAGTCATCGAACTGACCGAAACTTCGGTCGCCGACGCCTTCGGCCGTCTGATCGCGCCCCAGCTCCGCGCTCTGCTGGACAAGTCCGAAAACGCCGGAGCCTGAGTCGCAACCGTGAGCGCGCGACTCTACTACCTCCTTTCCGCCCTGCCGCCCCTGCCGGGGTTCGGCGAGCCGCCCCCGTGCAGCCTCGATGAGGTGCTTGCGGCCATGCGCGCCGAGGAAAACCCGGCGCTCGACATTCTCGCGGATTGCTTTTCCGTCGAACCGGCCCTGCGCGCAATGCAGAAAAGCCGCCTGGTGGGGCATCTGTCCGAGCCGCCGGCCGATCTGATGGAGCTTCTCCCCGACTGCATCCGGGAACGGGTCGCCGTCTGGCCGTCTCGGGAGGAGGAAGTCGCCTGGCACGAAAGCGTCTGCTTCGCCTGGTTCGAGTTCATGCGCCGGACGGGCCTCGTCATCGGATCCAGGCTGCTTCAGCGCTGGAGCGCGTGGGAAATGACCCTCGCCGTGTATCTGGCGAACGCCCGTGATACTGCGGAATCCGCCCCGGCAAAGGAACGCCCGGTTCCGCCCGAGGCCCCGGCCTTCGATTACGACGGGCTCGTGGCCGAATGGCACAACGCCGCCGACCCGATGACCGGCGAGCACAAGCTCGACGAGGCCCGGTGCGCCTTTCTCGCCTCGGAATCGACCCGCTACTCGTTCGAGATCGACGAACTCGTCTTCTACCTGTTGAAACTCAGGCTGTTGTCCCGGTATGCGGCTCTCGACCGGGCCACGGCGCTCAAGACACTCGAGGAGGTCACCGTCCTGTGAGCGTATCCGGACGCATCGTAACGATATTTGGAAATATGGTCACCGCCGAGTTCGACGGCGCTGTCCGGCAGAACGCCGTCGCTTACTGCCACCGCGCCGACGGGGTTCGGCTGATGGCCGAAATCATCCGCATCCGCGGGAACCGGGCCGACATGCAGGTCTTCGAGTTGACCCGCGGTCTCAAAGTCGGCGACACGGTCGATGTGACGGACGAGCTGCTCTCTCTCGAACTCGGGCCCGGGCTGCTTGGCCAGATCTACGACGGACTGCAGAACCCCCTGCCGGTGTTTGCCGAAAAGGTCGGCAAGTTCCTCGAGCCCGGCAACTACTTCAAGCCGCTGAACCGCGAGACGAGATGGGAGTTCACCCCCCTCGCGCAGGCCGGTTCGACCGTTCGCGCCGCCGACGCGCTCGGCAAAGTGCAGGAAAGCATCTTCGACCATTACATCTTCGCCCCGTTCGATCTCGAAGGCGAGTGGAAGCTCAAAAGCCTCGTCGGAGCGGGGTCCTACACGGTCGAACAGACGATCGCCGAACTCGAGGGCGCCGACGGGAAAACAATTTCGGTCAATATGATAAACCGCTGGCCCGTCCGCATCCCGCTGACGCACTACGCCGAGCGGCTTCTGCCCGTGACCCCCCTGGTCACGAAACAGCGCATCATCGACACCTTCTTCCCGATCACGCGCGGCGGCACCTACTGCATTCCCGGCCCGTTCGGCGCCGGCAAGACGGTGCTGCAGCAGATCACCAGCCGCCATGCCGAGGTCGACGTCGTCATCTCCGCGGCCTGCGGCGAGCGCGCCGGCGAGGTCGTCGAGACGCTGCGCGAGTTCCCGCACCTGACCGATCCGCGCACCGGCAAGACGCTGATGGAGCGCACGATCATCATCTGCAACACGTCCAGCATGCCCGTCGCGGCCCGCGAGTCCTCCGTCTACACGGCCGTGACGCTCGGCGAATACTACCGTCTCCAGGGGCTCCACGTGCTCCTGCTGGCCGATTCGACCTCCCGCTGGGCCCAGGCTCTGCGCGAGATGAGCGGCCGTCTCGAGGAGATCCCCGGCGAGGAGGCCTTCCCGGCCTATCTCGAAAGCTCCATCGCCCGCTTCTATGAACGCGGCGGCTCGGTGAAGCTGCGCGATGGTCGCGAGGCCTCGCTCACGATCGGCGGCGCCGTCAGTCCCGCCGGCGGCAACTTCGAAGAGCCGGTCACGCAGGGCACGCTCAAGGTCGTCGGCTCGTTCCTCGGTCTGTCATACGCCCGCTCCTACGCGCGCCGTTTCCCCGCGATCGACCCGCTCGAGTCCTGGTCGAAATACCATGGCATCATCGACGAGAAGAAGGTCGCCTGGGCGCGCTCGTTCCTGCGGCGCGGCCGCTCCGTTTTCGAGATGATGCAGGTCGTCGGCGAGGAAGGCACCTCGATGGACGATTACGTCGTCTACCTGAAGGGCGAGTTCCTCGATTCGGTGTATCTGCAACAGAACTCGTTTGATGAGGTTGACGCCGCCTGCCCCCCCGAGCGCCAGCAGGACCTGTTCGGCCGCGTCTGCCGCGTCCTCGGGCACGAATTCTCCTTCGCCAACAAGGACGAGGCCCGCGACACGTTCTTCACGCTCACCGAGCAGTTCCGCAACTGGAACTACGCGAAGAGCGGCTCGGATGCCATGAAGGATGCCGAAGCGAAGATCGCATCCTGCCTGCAGACCGACAAGGAGGCTGCCCATGCGTAAATACTACACCCGCATCGACCGCATCGCCGGAAACGTCGCCATGCTCAAGGCGACCAACGTCGGTTTCGAGGAACTCGCCATCATCGAGGGCCGCGTCGGCCGCTCGCTCGCCCAGGTCATCAAGGTGTCCGGCGAGGACGTTTCGCTCCAGGTCTTCTCGGGAACCCGCGGCCTGTCCACCGGCGACCGCGTGAGTTTCCTCGGCTCGGCGATGCGTTTCAGCTTCTCCGAAGACCTGTTCGGCCGCATCTTCACGGGCGGCGGCGAGCCGCGCGACGGCCGAAGCACGCTCACCGAGAACCTGATCGAGGTCGGCGGCCCGGCCGTCAACCCGGCCGTGCGCCTCATGCCCAGCCGCATGATCGCCACGAACATTCCGATGATCGACGTGTTCAACACCCTCGTCGAGGGCCAGAAGCTGCCGATCTTCTCGATTCCCGGCGAGCCTTACAACGAACTGCTCGCGCGCATCGCCCTCCAGGCCGAAGCCGACGTCATCGTGCTCGGCGGGATGGGCCTCAAATACGACGAATACCTGTTCTTCAAGCAGCGGCTCGAGGAGGGCGGCGCCCTCTCGCGCACCATCATGTTCGTCCACACCGCGTCCGACCCGGTCGTCGAGTGTATGCTCACTCCCGACATTGCCCTGACCGTGGCCGAACGGTTCGCCGTGCAGGGAAAGCGCGTGCTGGTGCTGCTGACCGACATGACGAACTTCGCCAACTCGCTCAAGGAGATCGCGATCACGATGGAGCAGATCCCGTCGAACCGCGGCTACCCGGGCGACCTGTATTCCCAGCTCGCCTCGCGGTACGAGAAGGCCGTCGTGTTCGACAACGGCGGCTCGCTCACGACAATGGCTGTCACCACGATGCCGGGCGACGACGTCACGCACCCGGTTCCGGATAACACCGGCTATATTACCGAGGGCCAGTTCTACCTCAAGGGCGGCTGGATCGAACCCTTCGGCTCGCTCTCGCGGCTCAAACAGCTCGTCAACGGCCGCACCCGCGACGACCACCGCGCCATCATGGACGGCTGCATCCAACTCTACTCGAAATGCCGCGAAACGCGTGAAAAGCGCGCCATGGGCTTCGAGATGTCGCCGTGGGACCTGAAACTGCTCAGATACGGCGAGCAGTTCGAGCAGCGGATGATGGATCTGTCGGTCAACAACACCCTCACCGTCGCCCTCGATCGGTGCTGGGAGCTTCTGGCCGAGGTGTTCGAACCGCGCGAGACCGGCATCCGGTCGGCGCTGTGCGAAAAATACTGGCCGAAGAAGACCGGCGCCGGTGTCGAGACCGCCGCCCCCGCCGCCCAGTAACGCCGGAGACCGTCGCAGATGGCTGAAAAGATCAAGAAGACCCGTCCGGAGCTGCTGAAGCAGAGACGGTCGCTGGCCCTGTTCCAGCGATTTCTGCCGACGCTTCTCCTCAAGAAACAGCAGATCCAGATGGAGATTCTGAAGGTACGCACGCAGCGCACGCGCATTCGGGACGAGATCGACCGCATGGTCCGCCAGATCGAGCCGTGGCTCATCCTTTTCAGCGAGGATCTGCCCGGCCGCGTCACGGATCTGGTGCGCGTGAAAAGCCTCGAGCGCGGCGAAATCAACGTCGCAGGCATCCGTCTGCCTGTTCTGCGGCAGGTCGAATACGAGGTCGCCCCCTACAGCCGGCTCGTGATGCCGGCCTGGGTCGACGCCGGCGTCGAGTTCGTGAAGAACCTCCTCCAGGAGCGAGAACGGCTCAGAATCCTCGTCGAGCAGGAACGACTGCTCCAGTCCGAGCTTCGCAAGGTCACCCAGCGGGTGAACCTCTTCGAAAAAGTGATGATTCCCCGCGCGAAGGAGAACATCCGCACGATCCGGATCAATCTCGCCGAGGAACAGACCGCGGGCGTCGGCCGCTCCAAGATCGCCAAGGGAAAATCCGCCGGCGGCGAGGAGGGCGCATGATTCAGGAAATGCGTCGCGTGTATATCGCGGCCCGCCAAGGTGATCGCCAGGCGGTTCTTGCGGCCCTGTTCGCCGCCGGGGTCGTGCATGTCGAACCGGCTCGCCCCGATGCGGTGAAGCCGTCCGCCGAACTGGCGCATGACTTGGCGCGTGGTGAGAAGGCCCTCCAGGCCATCGACGCCGTCGAGCCGGCCGTCGACACCGTTGCGGCGCCGCCGGGAACTCCGGCCCGGCTGATCGACGAGGTGCATGCCCAGCTCGTGCTGATCGAACGCCTCCACACGGACCGCCAGGAACTCAAACGCGAACTTGCCCAGGTGAAGCCCTGGGGCCGTATCAGCCAGACCGATCTGGAAAAACTCGCCGCGGCGGGCCTTACCGTCCGTTTTTGCACCTGCCCGGCGGCGTATGTTCAAGATTCTATATTTGCAGATATTGTGCATGAGGCCGGCGTGTCGGACGGCGTGTCTGCGTTGCTTGCCGTGAGCCGCGGTCCCGTCGAGGTCAGGCCGCCCGCGCAGGCGGTTCCCGTCCCGCCGCGGGACGCCTCGGAGATCGAGGCGGCGCTCGCCACTCTCAAGGAGGAGGAACGGCGCCTGTCCGGTCAGCTCCGCGAGCTCGCCATGCGCCGAGAGGACGTGCGGAGCTACCTGGCCGAGCTGAAAGAGCGCATCTCGTTCCAGAACGTCGAGGCCGGGCTTGCGGAAGAAGGTCCCGTCTTCATCATGCAGGGGTGGGTGCCCGCAAACCGGGTCGAGGCGCTTCACGCCGCTCTCGAGGGAACCCGGCTTCCCGTCGGCGTCGTGACCCAGGCGCCGGCGGACGACGAGGCGCCGCCGACGGCGTTCGCGAACTCGCCCTGGGTGCGCCCCATCGAGTGTCTGTTCTCCCTGCTCGGCGTTACGCCGGGGTATCGCGAGGCCGACATCAGCCCGGCGTTCCTGCCGTTCCTCACGATCTTCACCGCCATGCTCGTCGCGGACGCCGGATACGGCGTCGTGGCGCTCGTCGCCCTGCTGGCGGCTCGGAAACCCCTGATTTCGAGGGGCGTGCCGGAGCAGGTCCTGACGTTGTTCACGATCCTGTTCGCGGGCGTCGCCGGGTGGGGAGTGTTGACGAACGCCTGGTTCGGGGCGCCGCTGATGAACAAAGCGCTGATCCTGACCGGCGACCAGCAGAAGGACGAACTGTTCCTGAAGCAGCTGTGTTTTCTGATCGGCGCCGTTCACCTGACGGTCGCGCATGTCTGGAAGATCCGGCGCGCCGCGCTCGGCCTCGCGACGATCGCGGAAGCCGGGTGGGTGCTGTTCATCTGGGCGATGTGGGCGCTGGTCGAAGTGCTTGTGAACGGGAGCCCGGCGCCGTCCTGGATGCTGCCGCTGTTCGGCGTCTCCCTGGTCATGATCGTCCTGTTCACGGACTTTTCGTGGAACCTGTTCGCGGCGGTCGGCAAAGGACTTGGCGCCGTCGCCCTCAACGCGGCGGGCTTCCTCGGGGATATCATCAGCTATATTCGCCTCTGGGCCGTCGGGCTGGCCGGAGGCGTGCTGGCGGCGAGTTTCAACCAGATGGTGAAGCCGCTTCCCCTGCTGCTCGTGGCGGTCATCCTGGTCGCCGCCCACCTGCTGAACTTCGCGCTCGGTCTCGTCGCGATCTTCGCGCACGGGGTGCGGCTGAACCTTCTCGAGTTCTCGAATCATCTCGGTATGGAATGGACGGGCCGCGTATACGACCCGTTCGGCAAAAAGTAAGGAGCTGAAACCATGATTGAACTGCTTGGCAAGTTTGCGTGTGGTCTCGTTCTCGGCCTTGGCGGCATCGGAAGCTGTCTCGGCATCGTCTCTGCCGGCACGGCGGCGGCCGGCGCCTGGGCAAGCGAAGGAAAAGCGGGCAAGAACCTGTCGTTCCAGTACATCATCATGGTTGCGGCGCCCATCAGCCAGACGCTGTATGCGATGATCGTCATGCTGACCATGATCAAAGTCGCCGGCAACCCGGAAAACGCCCTGTTGTGCCTCGGCGTCGCCCTCGGAACCGGCATCATCGAACTCTTCTCCGCCTGGTATCAGGGCCTCATCGGCGCCGCCGGCATTCGCGCGATGGTCGAGAACGGCGGCAAGGGCTTCGGTCTGCTGATCATCGCCCTCGGCATCATCGAAACCGTCGGCATCTTCGGCATGGTGTTCGGCCTCCAGATTCTCAACTCGGATCTCGCCAAAGCAGCCATCACGGCCGGGGCCGCGGCGACAGGCGCCCAGTAAACTCCTTCCGGCGCAGCCGTTCCGGCTTCGCTCGATCAGATGCCGGGTTTTCCGCGAAAACGGAAAACCCGGCATCGTCGTTTTCGGTCGTGAAGGAAAAAAGTTGTCAAGATTGCACGAGATAGCATATAGTAGTGATTGAATGGAGCTTTTCTGCCGGTTGATCGTGCGCCGGCCGATCGGATACAACGCCACTCAAAGGATGACATCTATGACCGCCACCTCCTTTGGAAAATATATTATATATATAAATATATATTGGTTTCT
This sequence comes from Candidatus Ozemobacteraceae bacterium, assembly GCA_035373905.1. Taxonomy (NCBI): domain Bacteria; phylum Candidatus Rifleibacteriota; class Candidatus Ozemibacteria; family Candidatus Ozemibacteraceae; species Candidatus Ozemibacteraceae bacterium. The sequence goes on from DAOSOK010000004.1 coordinate 56,284, forward strand.
TGCGGGCTTCGCTCTGCTGGGATGCGTTGCGGAAGCGAAACCGGGGGAGGGGCTGGTGCTCATGAGCGGCGACCTTTCCCACCGGTTCATGGTGAAGACCATGACCGAACCGAACGCCGGGGCCGGCAAGGAAAAACACAGTTTCGCCTCCAAGGCTCAGTTGAACCTCTTCCGGACCGACGGAGACCGGGAGTGGCATGTGTCGCTCTCCACGCTCGACAACAGTCATCTCGCGTCGTCACTGAAGACGCTTTCCCGCGAAGGAACCCGCATCCTGACCGTCCGGGACTTCCAGTTCGTGAATCTGTATGGCCGATGGTCGCTGCCGGATGGCACGGCCGTGAGGATCGGCCGGACGCAGGTGCCGTTTCTGAAATTCAAGAGCGAGCTACTGTGGGACAACGACATCTACTGGGACGGCTTCTGGCTCGAGCATCCGGCGCGCGGGCTCGGCAGGAAGGCCGTCTGGCACGGCGGCGCCTTCGAAATCCACCGGGATCTCCGGTTCAGGGGCGACCGGCTGTATGTCATGGGCGCCATGGGACAGCCGAAGGCCGGCCGGACGCAGCTCGAGTGGCGGATCGACCGGTTCCAGTACGGCATCGACACGGCAGGCTGGGCCCGGACGACGGCCCCCGGATATCGGATCGTGAACGGATACGTCGCCGCCGAGTGGCCTTCTCAGGTGCGGGTGACGTTCGACTGGGCGAGAAACTTTCTGGCTGATGGTCCCGGACCCCTCCATCGGGGCGGGGACGCCTGGAACGCGACGCTGCTGCTCGGCAGGATGAAACGCGCGGGACGCTTCCAGGTCATTTCGCAGTATTTCCAGGCCGGCGCCGATGCGGTGCCCGGAAACTTCGTCGCCTACGAAAAGCGGAACAACATGCAGGGAATCCTGCTGACGATGAAATACAAGCTGGCTCCCCGCGTGGACATCGTCGCGAGCCACCTGGATTGGAGGCGTATCGAGGCAGCCGCCGGCGGCGACCGCCGATACCGCCGCTGGGAATGGGCGCTCAACCACTCCTTCTAGGTTCTTGCGATCGGGCGGTTCAGGCGTGGTGCTTCCGGAAATGCCGGAGCCAGGCGAGGAACTTCTCGGTCTGGGAACCGATCAGTTCGGTCAGGAGGATCGCCTCGCGGTCCTGGTAGTTCTTGAGGGCGAACTCAGACAGCAGGTTGAGGCAGCCGGGGTCGCTGAACAGCTCGAGCAGACGGTCGAAATGATGCCTGAACTCCTCGGCCTTCTTCTGCCGCTCCTCTGACGAAAGACTTGGACGACGCAGTTTGAGCCGCTCGAGGAGAGACAACGGCTGGTTGAAGAGCTGGGCGAGACAGGTCGGACCCCGCGGCTGGCGTGCCCAGATATACAGGATGTCGAGCATCGCGGTGAGCCGCACGTCGCGATCGTGCGAGCTCAGGCGCGGGAGCAGCTCGCTGAGGTCGCGCTTGCGGATGACGATGCGCTGGCTGTATTTCCCGAAGCCCTCGATGAAGCCGCCCACGACGTCGGACCAGAGTTTCGCCTGAACGATGCTCGGAATGCCGATCAGGTTGCCGATCGGCGCGAAGGTCGTCGCGAACGGCCAGGCGAGCACCGTGCGGAAGAAGTTCGCCCGGATGACCCGGCGGTCGAAGTTGCGCAACCGGTTATGGGTGCTGATGTAGATTCCGTTCGCCATGCAGAGGAAGAAGAACTTGGCGCCCTCGAACAAGAAGCCCGACTTCTCGAGCGGCCAGTTTTCGTCGAACGCGATTTTCACGATGCCCAGGATCGGGACGCTGAAGCCGGTCCAGAATAAGGACTGAGATATATTATCGAAGTTGACGTTGCGGAGGCTCCAGTTCCGGATGAGGATCCCGGAGCTTGCGAGCAGGTCGACCAGCATGTTCCGGGTGCCGGTGATCAGGAACCAGATCGTCGCAAACATCACCCCGGCCAGCTGGCCGAACTGGTAATTCATGAACGAGAACGCCACGATGAATCCGATGGTGATGCGCCAGAGGCTCTTGAGGCCGGGGTTCACATACGCCCAGAACTCTCCGGGCGGGACGAGGGCGAGCGCTTCCTCGTCTCCGACCAGATTCCGGAAGGGCTTCCCGATCTTTCCCATGCAGACGACATCCGACGCGCTTCCAATCGGCGCATCGGGGCTGTCGTTCTTCTTTCCGCCGTGGATGACGAGGTCGGCGATCGGCCGGGGCACCTTATAATGCGATTCGAGGAATTCGGGGCGCACCGACTCGGGAATGTTGCCGACCTTGATGAAGCCCATGCCCGGGATCGTCGGGTCGCGGCCGGTCGAATCGCTGCCGCAGACGGGAACCAGCGGCCGGCGTGCGATGAGTTCCCGGGCTTTTCTGACCTGCTCGCGGGTTCCGCCCGTGATGCCGTGCTGCTCGAGGAAGTTCACGATGTCGTCATCGGTGCCGTTGTTGAGCAGGTAGACGAACTTGTTGAAGATGATCAGGTCGTTCGGGTTGCGCGACGAACTGTCGCGCAGGTTCAGGGTCTCGATGTGCGAGATGCGGGCGATATGCTTGAGCAGGTGCTGCATCGAGTCCTTGAGGCCGATTTCGAGGGGGTGAATCATCACGATCCGGCCGCCTTGGCCGATCAGCGTGTCGAGAATCGGCTCTTCTTCGGCGAACTCGCTGTCGTAATCGACGACGTCCCGGCCCTCCATGTAAGCGGCGCGCAGGCTTTCGGGCGTCATCGTCTCATACTGCTCGCGGACGGCCTCGTATTGCGACGAGATGTTCTTGAACTCCCACTCACTGTAGATGCCCCGCGCGAGCCGGTCTTCGGCGGCCAAGACCTGTGCCTTCAGCTGGAGGACGCGGCGCTGAAGGATGTCGCGAAACTTCTGGAACAGGAGTTCGCCGATATGAACCCGGGAAATCTGGCCGCAGGCGACGATACGGTCCAGTTCCTCGAGGGTGAGGGGGGGGAACCAGCAGGGGCTGTCGGGCTCCCAGCCGGAATTGAGCCGGGGCCGCTGGAGCGTGTTGAATCGCTCGACGGCCGCGACCATCGTCTTGTGGCGGCTCGCCGCGTTCGTGCGGAGGCCGCTTAGAAACGGCGTGAAAATCATCCGACGTTCGTCGAAGAACGCGAAGAACTCCTTGCTGTCCGCGGTCTCGGGAGGCACATACATGTAGTGCCGACGTGCGCCGCTGTGTCCGACGCTGAACTCGATGCCGATGTTGACCTTGATGCCGAGCAGGTTCCCGGCGGTGATCGCCTCGTGGATCATGCGCCGCTCGTCGAGGTTCGAATACACGATGGTGAGGCGTGAGATGCCCTTCACAAAAGCATCCAGCAGCACCTGCGTCGGAGTTTTGCGGCCTTCCGACAGGAAGTCGTGAACGTGGTCGTCCCAGCCCATGTCGAGCTCGCGGAGCGGTTTCTCCTCTTCGGGCACCTCGACCAGGTGGAGCTTGTTGAGGAACCGGCGGACGACCGCTTCCTGTCCGAACGAGACCAGACCGAAGTCGGCCATGGCTTCCATCTGGCGTCGGCGGTTGCTGCGGGACTTGACGACCTCTTTCATCAGGTCGATCTGGATGCGCGCCGTGTTCAGCGGCATGTTGATCGTCTTCGCGTGCAGGGACTGGTCGACCAGCATTGAGAGGGCCGCAAGCCGCTCCTCGGCGGAGTTCGGGGAAAGGTCGCGCGCGATCTTGATATAGGCGCCCGCGATGCTGAGACGCCGTTTGCCGAAGTCGCGGACGAATCCGCCGGGGTGGGAGAGGTGCCGGACGTTCAGTCGGGTCGGAGGCTCGTCGAGCTTGTGGTTGACGGCATCGACCAGCGACTCGATCTCGTTGTTGAAGCTCAACCAGTCGATCAGGCGGGACAGCAGGCCGACGGCCGTGTCGTGGGAGGTTTGCAGCAGCCAGCGGAGCATGTTCGGATCCTGATCCTTTCTCGATGCCGGCCTTCGCCGGATGCCGTGATCGTGCGGTTGCTTCTTTTGCGTGTAACACAAAAAGGGAAAACCCGCCCCACCCCCGACCCGGTTTCGGACATCGGGGCGAACGCAACAGGGTTTCCCTCGGACCTCAACATTATACCCCCCCGATCGGGAAAATTCAATCGGAAGGTGTGATATACTCATTTCATTCATCACGTCCCCGGAGGTTTTTCCATGGCACGACTGTTCGGTACCGATGGTGTTCGAGGTGTGGCCAACCAGTATCCCCTGACGGCCGACATGGCGTTCCGGATCGCCCAGGCCGGCACCCGCCACCTGCTCCTCAACCACAAGAAACACGATCGGCCGATCTTCGTCGGCAAGGACACCCGCCTGTCCGGCGACATGCTCGAGCACGCCGTGGCGGCCGGCATCGCCTCGATGGGCGCCGAAGCCCGACTGCTCGGCGTGGTTCCGACCCCCGCCGTCGCCTTCATCACGCGCGAAATGCAGGGCCTCGGAGGGATCGTCATCAGCGCTTCGCACAACCCCTTCCAGGACAACGGCATCAAGATCTTCGCCGCCGACGGATATAAAATATCGGATGCTACAGAAGACGCCATCGAGAAGGACGTGACCGGCACCGCTTCGTTCATCCTTCCGACCGGGGAAAACCTTGGCCGCGTGACGGCTGATACGGCCTCGGTGCAGTTCTGGCTGGCCCATCTCGCGAAGATCCTCGGCGACTCTCACGGGGCGAAACGCCTCAAGGTCGGCCTGGACCTGGCGAACGGCGCCCTGGCCCCCTGGGCCGTGAAGTTCTTCACCGATCTCGGGTTCAGCGTCGACGCCATCGGCAACTCGCCCGACGGGCGCAACATCAACGCGAACTGCGGATCCACCCACGTTCAGCATCTCGTCGAGATGATGGGGCGCGAGCATTTCGACGTCGGCTTCGCGTTCGACGGCGACGCCGACCGGGTCATCGCCGTGACGAGCCAGGGCGACATCATTGACGGCGATTATATATTGGCCATTACAGCAAAATACCTCAAGCAGCAGGACAAGCTGCCGGGCAACTCGCTCGTCACGACCGTCATGAGCAATCTCGGCCTCGACCTCGCCATGAAGGGCCTCGACATCAAGGTGCTCAAGACGAAGGTCGGGGACAGGTTCGTTCTCGAGGAGATGAAGCGCACCCAGACGATCGTCGGCGGCGAACAGTCGGGTCACATCATCCTTTCCGACTACGCCACCACCGGAGACGGCCTGCTGACGGCCTGCTTCATTCTCAAGATCATCCGCGACACCGGCGCTTCGCTGAAGGAACTCAGCGAGGTGATGATGAAGCTGCCCCAGGTGCTCGTGAACATCCGGGTCAAGAACAAGAACTTCGATGCGGTCCCCCAGATCCAGGAGGAAATCCGCCTTTCCGAAAAGAAACTCGCCGGCCGTGGTCGCGTGCTGGTCCGCCCGTCCGGCACCGAGAACCTCGTGCGCGTGATGGCCGAGGGGCCTGACGAACGCGAGATTCGCCACCTCGTCGACGGGATCGCGAAGGCGATCTCGAATCATCTCTGCTGACGGGAAGCGGTGCGGGCGATGCGAGAAAACGGAACGATGAAGCCCCTTTCGAGGCGGTTCGCCGTTTTCTTTGCCGCCGCCCTGCTGCTTGCGCCCGGGTGCGGCCGCAAACCCCAGAACCCCGGCCAGAATGATCCCGGGAAGAAATCGCCGGATTCCGTCGCCGTCACCGGCCGGGCTTCCGATACGGTCTCGCCGGCAGGTGCCGGAAACGGCGCCATCTCATCGGGCGGCGCGCTCCTGCCGGGCCGCGGCGAGGCCCAGAAGGCGCCCATGACTCCCGCCGTCAGGCGCGAGTTCGAGCGCCGCTACGACAAAGGCATCGAACTCCTCGAAAAGCAGGAATACGGCGAAGCTTCCCGCATTTTCGAACAACTCCTCACCGAAAGCTCCGATCCGCAGGATGCGAGCGTTGCCGCCTACTGTCTCGCCGAGATCTGCTTCCGGAACAAGTCGAATGCCCGGGCTCTCGAACTGTTCAAGGAAATCGTCGAGAAGTATCCCGGCACGCCGGCCGCCGACAATGCGAAGGCCGGCATCGAGTACCTCGAGAATTTCCACAAGCACGAGGCCGATTACGTTTCCCCGGACGTGGAGGATCGGAAGCGCCGGGGAGCGGGCCGATGATGGACCCGTGCGGCGAAAAGGGCAAAATGGCATGAAACAGGCGTTCGAACGGCGACACGGTTTCTCGATCATCGAAGTGCTCCTGGCGATGCTCATCATCGGTGCCGGCGTCGTGCCGGTGCTGTCGCTGTTTCTGACCGGTTCCCGCACCGTCGAGAAGGGCGGGTTGCTGCTGTCGGCCACCATCGCGGCCCAGAACGTTCTCGACCGCGCGAAGAGCGACGCGTTTCTCTGGGGCAACGTCCCGCTCACCCTGGATTTTCCCGATCCCGATCATCCGCAGTTCACGCTGCCCGCCTTCTTCGCGAAGAAATACAGCGCGTCCGGGACGCTGATCATCGAGGAGGCTCCCGGCCACACCGTCATCGGCACCGGCGAGAAGGAGACGAACCTGGTCCAGGTCAGCGTCATCATTCGCTGGATCGAAAACAAGACCGCGCGGTCGACCAGGCTCGTGACGTACCGTGCGAACACGAACTGCTTCGACCTGAAGACGTCCGCGAAATTCTGATGAACCGCGAGGAACGAGTGAAACGCATCTCGGTGATGGCGCGCCCGGCAAGCGGTTTTACGCTCGTCGAACTTGCAATATCCGCCGTTATCGTATCGCTGATCGGTCTCGTGCTCGTGGCCGTCTTCCGAAGCAACCTCGCCACCTGGAAATGGGGCCAGGAACGCATGGAGTTCAACCAGAAGATTCAGCTCGCCATGAAGCAGGTATTCACCGACATCAAGCGCATCAATCCCGTCGTCCTCACCGACACCCAAGGGAATCTCTGGTTCAAGGGGGAGCGCATCGGCGACCTGTTTCCCAACGTCATCGAAGTCGTCGACACCGACAAACAGCCGGAAAACGGAGGCGAGGAGCTGATCTTCCAGCATACGACCTATCGCAAGCCCGGCGAGCGGACGCAGGTGCGGCTGTTCCTCGAGCAGGGGGCCCTCATGCGCGAGACGACGGACCAGAACGGGACCCGCTCCCGCGTCGTGATCTCCGACAAGGTTTCGAACCTGCATTTCGTGCGCAACACGGCCGACATCAACGAGATTTCCGTTTCGATGACGATCGCGGATGACATGAACCCGAAGCTCACCGAGGACCTCGTCTTCGCCGTCCGCCTCGACACCGATCTCGTATGCGTGAAAGCGAGGGACGGCTCATGATCGCCAGACGCGTCTCGAAGCGAGGATTCATCGCGTTCTACTCGTTCATCCTGCTGCTCATCCTGGGCATTTTCGGCATTTCCTACTGGGCCGTCTCGCGACTCTCGACGAGCGGCATCGTCCAGGAGGCCGGCCGCATTCGCGCGAGATGCCTCGCCCAGGCGGGCGTCGAGAAGGTGATGATCAACATCGTCAACCAGTATCGCCTGGGCAACCGCAACCTCGCATACCCCGGCAAATTCAGCCGGGACCGCACCGACAAGGAATACAACGTCGAGTTCGGGGACGGTTCGTACCGGGTCGAATCGGTCCAGCCCTACACGGCGCCGGGAAGCAGCAAGGTCATGACGCAGGTGCCGTATTACCAGCGCCAGACGGCCATTGGGACCTACGACATCTGGAAGATCGTCGTCGTCGGCGAAGTGCCGGAAGGCGCACAGGCGCGGGTCGAGACGCTCGTCAAGATCATCAGGCAGTATGCCCGATACTGACGGGCGAAGTCGCGGGAGGAAAATATATGGCTACATATAAAAATGCGTTTCGGGGCGCTGCCCGTGCCGCGTTTCTCGGAGGCTTCCTACTCGCTTCCGTCGCGGGAGCGGGGGCGGCGGACGACGGGCCCCGGTTCAGCGGGTTTTCCGCCAAGGTTTCCGGCGACATCTACGGCCAGCCGCGGGTCATCGAGGACATGGACGGGGACGGAAAGCAGGACCTGATCTTCGGCGCCACGGACGGCAAGGTGCATATCTACTCGTCGAGCGGCAAGGAGATCATCAGGCCGCCGAACTGGCCGAAACAGACGGGAGCCCCGATCCTTTCCGATGTGTCGGTCGCCGACCTCGACAACGACGGGAGCTCCGAGATCATCGTCAGCTCGCTGAACGGAAAGGTCTACTGCATGGACCGCCGGGGCGTGCAGAAATGGGAAGTCAACACCCGCGGCACGATCCGCCTCTCGTCCCCCGAGGTCGCCGACGTCGACGGGACGGGGAACATGTCCGTCTTTATCGGATCGAAAGCGGGCACCGTGAGCCGGATCGACAAGGACGGGCGGCTGATCTGGGAGGTCCCGATGTCGACCTCCGTCTCGTCGCGCGTCGTCGCCGCCGACATCAACGGCGACGGCACCAAGGAGCTGGTCGCGAAGGACGACAACGGGAAGGTCACGGTCCTGAACATGCGCGGTTCCGCGGAGAGCGGCTGGCCCCAGTCGACGGTCCCGAACCTGACCTGGCCCTTCGAGGTCGGTGCGGGCGACATCAACGGCGACGGCATCAAGGAGATCTTCACGACGACTCCGGAAAAAAAGTTTCTGATATGGAACAGGGACGGCAGCCTCCGGACGCAGTTCGGCCTTTCCGACGCGTCCCACTCGGCTCCCCGCCTCGCGGACCTGAACGGGGACGGCCGCGACGAGTTCGTCATCGGCCAGGCGGACGGGGTGGTGATGGTGTGTGATCGCGACGGCAAACCGCTTCCCGGGTGGCCATTCAAGACCAGACATTCGATCTATCACACGCCGCAGGTGATCGACGTCGACGGCGACGGCCGGCTCGACGTGGTGTTCACGGCCTGGAACCCCGAAGGCGTGGGCAAACAGGCGGGATACGTGATGGCGCTGGGTCGTGACGGGACCCCGCTCCGCGGGTATCCGAAATACATCGGGAAATCCATCGCCCCGCTGACCTTTGCCGATCTCGACGACGACGGGTATCTCGAGATGATCGCCGCGGGCGGCATCAACTACACCGACGATCAGCTTCACGTCTTCCCGACCGGCGCCCGCGTGCAGATCCGGCTGGCGATTCTCGGCAGCGAGGTATCCTTCTGATGCGGTTCGTCCCCTTTCCCGCTTGGCGCAGGGCTTTCCTGGCGGCGCTCTGCGCGGCTTCGGTGTGCGCCGGGGGCGCATGCGCCCAGGAAGAGGATGACGTCCGCGAGTTCCTGACCAAGGGGCAGGTTTGCTACCAGAAACGCGACCTGGCGGGTGCCGCGCTCGAGTTCGAGAACGTGCTCCTCCTCGATCCGGCGAATTTCGAGGCGTCGATCTGGCTGGCCCAGATCTATGCCGACCAGAAGAACATGTTCAAGGCCCGGCAGATGCTCCAGCAGGCGAAACGGATCATGCCGACGCACGCCCGCGTGATCGCGCTCGAGAAACTGTTCGGTGCCGACAAGCCTCGGGTCTCGAAAAAGGAAACCGACCTGGTGATGCACGAGGCGCTGACCCTGCTCGGTTCGGGAACGAACCTGCGGCCATACGGCCTCGTCGTGCCCGAGCGGAAGGTCCGGGCCGCCGGCGTCCAGTCCTCGACGATGGCCGCGTTCGAGGACGTGGAAATTGCGATCGAACCCTCGCTCGGAACGGCCCCGGCGAACGCTCCTGCCGGTATCGACGCGTTCGCGAAGGAGGAGGGACCGCTCGCCCCCGTGTTCGAGGCGCGGACGGTCGAGGGACTGGCGAAGGCGCTCGACGTCTATTTTGAGATCGTCGGGAAGGACAAAACCCTCGTCGAACAGGATGACAAGGGCTTGCTCACCGAGGGAATCGCGTTCTACGAGCCGAAACTCCGCGCGAATGCCAGCGACACCGAGGCCGTTTTCTATTACGGCATGATCCAGTTCTACAACGGGGCGGTCGAAGAAGCGTTCAAACTCCTCGAGCCCCTGCGTGACAACGAGACGCCCTACGGCGACCGGCTCCAGGTCGTCTGGAATGAGATCGACAAACGGAGACGCGAGGAGGAAGCCCGCCGCGAAGCCCTCAGGCGCGAGGAGGAGGCCCGCGAAGCCGCCCGCATCGCCGCCGCCGAACAGGCCGCCGCCGCGTCCGCCGCGATCGCCGCCGCCGCAGGAAGCGCTCCCGCCGGAACCGTCGCCTCCGCCTCGAACCCTGCTGACGCCCTTCACGCCGAAGGCTACGAACTGTACAAGAAGGGCCAGGTCGATGCCGCGATCGAGAGGTTCAATACCGCCATCAGCCGCAACCCGAACGAACCGAATTACCACTACCACCTCGGCCTCGCCCTCACGGACAAGGGACTCGGGGGGCAATACGACGCATTTGACCGGGCGATCGAGTCGTTCAACCGCGTTCTGCGCCTCGCCCCGCCCGGCGAAAAACTCGCGAAAGACGCCGAAGCCATGGTTCGCGACATCACCGCCGCCAAAAACACCCTCAAACGCTGAACCCCGAAGATTCAGAACGCCCCCCAGGGAAACGGCCACAGACGTTTATCCCGGGGACATCCCGCGATGTATTCGTGGGAAGGAAATTCTTTCGAACTCTTCGGTTTTGCGGCACAGCGGTTCGTTGTATCATGCAAAGGCCAAAAAGATCGGTTGCGGTCGGGGATTTGTGATATACTTTCCGCGTTTGCCACAAGGAGAGAGTCGAGATGGGTGTGACAACGAAACACAATCGCGGCCAGGAAATTTCCCCTGACCTCGATGCCGGTGAAAACGGCGTCGCCGTCGAGGTGCCGGTGACCCGCCCCTTCGAAGGGTACACCTACATCCGCAAGGAATGGGTCGACCAGGAAGACGGGATCGAGAAGGTCACTTTCAACATGACGCTCGGGCCGGTCAATCTTCCCGCCGACTGGAGCCGCACCCAGACGTTCGTCATGATGCCGGAATGGGGCACGTCCCCCCTCCGCCGCACCTGGATCGTGAGACTGCCGACGCATCTCGAAGGGCACGAACAATATCTTTTCCACTATTTTTTTCAGACCTACTATGCGAACGGTGAGGAGCGCGTCAGCAGCATGTTCGCCCAGTTGATCCAGCCGCGCGAGATCGAGTATATCGATTACGGAGGCGAGCTCGTCAACGTTCGTCTCCACTGGAGCGTCGGCGACTGGGCATACGCGCAGGACACCGAACTCGAGGTAGACGGCATCGAGTGGGGAAGCGAATTTTCCGTCAGCAGCGCGCCCTATCGCGCCAAAGACCGTCTGTATCAGAATGGCCGCACCCTCGTGATGCGCCGTCTGCCCGTTCCGCGAAGGTTTCACGGCCTGATCTGGGCCCCGAAGGGCGCCGAGGTCCGCTTTTGCTTCCAGCTCGTGCGGCACCGCCCCGACGGCCAGGACCTGCTGTGGGACAACAATTTCGGTAAAGATTACTCTCTGACCATCTAATCGGCGAGGAGACCGTCACCCATGAGACACCCCGACATTCTTACCCGCGAAGGCGCCGTCCTTCTCATCACCGATGTACAGAAGAAGTGCATCAAGCCCATCTACCGCAAGGAACCGATGATCAACAATATCAAGACCCTCGTTTCCTACGCCGGCATGATCGGCCTGCCCATCCTCCTCACCGAACTGGCTCCCCAGACGTTCGGCGGAACGATCGAAGAGATCAAGAAGCTGATTCCGCGTCTCGAGCCGATCAAACGCAGCCGCTACAGCGCCTTCGGCAGCGAAGATCTGACCCTGCGACTCGAGGCGATGAACACCAATACCCTCGTCGTGGTCGGCATGGAGACCCACGTGTCGGTCTGCCAGACCGTGCTCGATGCGCTGACCCGCGGCTTCCGCGTTCACGTCGTGCTCGACGCGTCCAGCTCGCGCCGCAAGGTCGACTGGAAAGTGTCGCTCGAGAAGATGCGCCGCGCCGGCGCCATCGTGACGACGATGGAACTCGTGATGCACGAAATGATCGAGCGCGTCGACGTGCCGCAGTTCGACAAGTTCCAGGAGCTGCTGAGCAACATCGGCCGCTGACGGCATTCGGACATGACGATGCCGATCGACGATGCCGCCGTCATTTTCCTTATCGGCGGACTGGGAGCCGGAAAGACCGAGCTCGCGCTGAACCTCGCCATCCGGCGGGCGCGCAGGCTCGGTTCCGGCCGTTCCTATCTGCTCGATCTCGACATCGTCAACCCCTTCTTCCGCGTCCGGCACCTGCGCGACGCCCTGACCCGCGAGGGCGTCAAGCTGATCGCGCCTGACGCGCAGGTGACCGCGAACGACATGCCGGCGATTCCCGGCGCGGCGTTCGGCGTTCTCCAGAGCCCCGACACGGCCGTCGTGTGCGACGTGGGCGGGGGGGAACTCGGACTGCGCGTCCTCGGCCGGCTCGCCCAGCAGGCGGCGGCGAGAAAGGCGCGGACGTATTTCGTCATCAACCCCTTCAGGCCCGGTTTCACGAACCTCGACACGATGCGCCGCAGCTTCGAGATTCTCACCGAACTCTCGGCCCTGCAGGTGACGCATATCGTCGCAAACCCGCATCTGATCAATGAGACAACCCCCGACCTCTTCGCCGCAGGTCTCGAGAAGGTCCGGAATTTCGCATCGGGCATGAACCTGCCGATCGCGTTTTCCGTCGCGGCGCCGGCGCTCCTCAGACAGTTGCCGCACACGGCGGCGCAGCCGTCCGACGAAGCACCCACGAATCTGGTAGAGTATGACGGACAGCCGCTCCTCGTGCTGGACCGTTACTGGGAAACACCCTGGATCATAGGAAAGGAACAGGAGGTAGCAACATGCCCAAATGGGTAATCAATGAAGACCTGTGCAAGGGTTGCGGGATCTGCATCGCCCGCTGTCCGCAGAAGGTGCTCGGCGTTTCCGACAACCTGTCTGCGAAGGGATACCACCCGACGAAAATGCTGAACGAAGAGAAGTGCACTTCGTGCGCGCTGTGCGGCCGAAGCTGTCCCGACGTGGCTATCGAAGTTTTCAAAGCCTGAATCATCCAGAAACGGAGAGAACAATGGCTGAAAAGATCCTGATGAAAGGCAACGAGGCGCTCGCCGAGGCCGCCGTCCTGGCCGGTTGCCGACACTATTTCGGATACCCCATCACCCCGCAGAGCGAGCTTCCCGAGTATCTCGCGAAGCGGCTTCCCGAGGTCGAAGGCGTGTTCCTTCAGGCCGAGAGCGAAATCGCGGCCATCAACATGGTCTACGGCGGCGCCAGCGCCGGCGCCCGCGTCATGACGAGCAGCAGCAGCCCCGGCATCAGCCTGAAGCAGGAAGGGATTTCCTACATCGCCGCGGCCGAGCTTCCCTGCGTCATCGTCAACGTGATGCGCGGCGGCCCGGGCCTCGGCAACATCTCGCCGGCCCAGTCCGACTACTTCCAGGCCACCAAGGGCGGCGGCCACGGCGATTACCACCTGATCGTCCTGTCGCCCAACTCGGTCCAGGAAATGGCCGACATGACCGTCAAGGCGTTCGAGGCCGCCGACATCTTCAAGAACCCCGTCATGATCCTCAGCGACGGCGTTCTCGGCCAGATGATGGAGCCGGTCGTGCTGCCGGAGCCGACCGATTACGACATCAACAGCAAAAAATGGGCGCTCGGCTACCGCGGCGCCGACAAGAAGGAACGCAACCTCGTCACGACGATCTTCATGAGCGTCGAGAACCTCGAGGAACACAACTGGCACTTGTACCAGAAATATCAGTACATCCGCGACGAGTTCGAGAAAGGCTCCTGGAAAGATCTGTCGGTCGAAGAGCACGAGTGTGAAGACGCCGACATCATCCTCGTCGGCTACGGCATCATCAGCCGCATCCTCAAAACCGTCGTCGAGAAGTGCCGCAAGCGGGGCATCAAGGCAGGCCTGCTGCGACCCAAGTCGCTGTGGCCCTTCCCGAGCGGCCGCGTGGCCGAACTCGCGAAGAAGACGAAGCAGTTCCTCGTCGTCGAGATGTCGTGCGGCCAGATGGTCGAGGACGTCAAACTGGCGGTCGACGGAAAGAAGCCCGTCTACTTCTTCGGCCGAACCGGCGGAACCATCCCGTCAGACTTCGAGATTCTCACCGAAGTCGACAAGATCGTGCGCCCCGACTGACGGCGCCGCGCAAGAGAAGGAGCGAAGCATATGCAGAAAGTTTTCTCGCGGCCGCAGAGCCTGAGCGCGAATCCGACCCATTACTGTCCCGGCTGCGACCACGGCGTCGTCCATCGTCTCGTGGCCGAATCCGTCGACGAACTCGGCCTGGCCGAACGCACGATCGGCGTCGCGCCGGTCGGTTGCTCGGTGTTCGCCTACGAATACTTCAACCTCGATTTCATCTCCGCCGCGCACGGCCGGGCCCCGGCCGTCGCAACCGGCATCAAGCGCTGCCGGCCCGACTCGATCGTCTTCACCTACCAGGGCGACGGCGACCTTGCCGCGATCGGCACCGCCGAGATCATTCACGCCGCCAACCGCGGCGAGAACATCTCGGTCGTGTTTATCAATAATGCCATCTATGGAATGACCGGCGGCCAGATGGCCCCGACCACCCTGATCGGCATGAAGACTGCCACCTCGCCGTACGGCCGCGATGCGTCCCTCTCCGGCAATCCGATCAAGATGTCCGAGATGATCGCCGTTCTCGACGCGCCGGCCTATGTAACGCGGGTGACGATCAACACCCCGGCCAACCTGATGAAGGCGAAAAAGGCGATCAAGAACGCCTTCCAGCTCCAGAAGGACGGCAAGGGCTTCTCGTTCGTCGAAGTGCTGTGCATCTGCCCCACCAACTGGGGCAAGCCGCCCGTCGAGGCGCACAAGTGGCTGGCCGAGAACATGATTCCGGTCTTCCCGCTGGGCACCTTCAAGGACAAGCACAAGATCGAGGCCTGAGTTCCGCGGCCGGCCGCGCATGCCTCACGGCATCGCATCCCGTCATCGAGAGACATGGGCGACCCGCAAGGGTCGCCCGTTCTCATCAGGCCGGAAAACCGCACGCCATTCCGCGGTGCATCCCGCGTTGTTCGCAGGGGCGCATCGCGATGCGACCGCTCTCCGGCAAATATAGAATATAAAATATTAACAGGAGAATATATGAAAGCCATGCAGGGAAAGGAAGAGGTCATCATGGCCGGGTTCGGCGGCCAGGGCGTGCTGTTTCTGGGCAAGGTCGTCGCCGAGGTCGGCATGGCGGCCGGGAAGAACGTCTCGTGGCTGCCCTCCTACGGCCCCGAGATGCGCGGCGGCACCGCCAACTGCTCGGTCGTCATCTCCGAGGAGCCGATCGCGTCTCCGATCGTGAACGAGCCCGACATGCTGATCGCCATGAACCGTCCCTCCGTCACGAAGTTCCTGCCGAAGGTCAAGAAGGGCGGCGTCATGATCTACAACTCGAGCCTGATCCCCGCCGAGACATACCGCGACGACGTGACGGTCATCCCCGTGCCCGCCAGCAAAATCGCCGGCGATCTCGGCAGCGAGCGCGTCGCCAACGTCGTCATGGCCGGCGCCTTCCTGCGCGCCTGCCCCGTCATGACCCTCGAGCAGGCCCTGAAGCAGATCGAACACCTGACCCCCGCGAAGAAGAAAGACCTGCTCGACCTCAACAAGACCGCCTTCACGAAAGGCTACGAATACACGCATCAGTGACATGCCGGCCCCACCGCCCGTGATTTCCACGGCGCGGTGGGGATGGCCCTGACGGAACGATGCGCCTGTTGCTCTCTTCGCACCAGATGGGTATACTCGAGACGATCACTGGCGAATGTGCCGGTTTCGGAGGAGGGGCTGGGGTTGAAGAACTGAGACGGAAGCGCTGAAAACGATTGGAAGCGGGCTTTTTTCAGGCTCGTTGGCGCGTTCCGTCGTGGGTGAGACGCTCGAAGTGAAGCCCCACCTTCGTTCTTGCCCCTTCACATCAGCTGGAATTCGATGGAAGTTCCCCTGATGTCCTGACAGCGATACGGACCGCTCGGCCTGCCAGGAAGATGAGGGGTCAATGATCAGATTCGTTGATGTGTGTTTCACACATTCGGACGCGGGTGAGCCGCTGTTCGAGAATGTCAGCCTCCAGTTCGACGCGGGCTGGACGGGCCTCGTGGGCACGAACGGTTCGGGGAAGACGACGCTGCTGAGGCTTGCAGCCGGCGAGTTGGAGCCGGACGCGGGCCACGTTTTGCGGAAGGGCAGGGCGGCGTTCTGCAGGCAGCGGACGGACTTCCGCCCCGACGGCTGGGAGACGTTCAGTGCCGCGGTTGATGCCGATGCGGCGCTGCTCAAGGGCGTGCTCGGTATCCGGCCGAACTGGTGGGATCGGTGGGAGACGCTGAGCCACGGAGAACGGAAGCGGGCGCAGATCGCCGTCGCTCTGTGGGAAGAGCCTGAGATACTGCTCGTCGATGAACCGACGAACCACCTGGACGGGGAGAGCGGGACGATGGTCCGCGAGGCGCTCGCATCCTTCAGGGGCATCGGCATTCTCGTCAGCCATGATCGGCGGCTCCTCGATGATATATGTGTGAATATTGTATTCATCGAGCCTCCGGGCGTGCTTGTGATTCCCGGCAACTACTCCGATGCGGCCGAACAGAAGGCGCTTGGCGAAGAGCATCAGCGGCGCCAGCGGAGCGCCGCAAAGGACGAACTCTCGAAACTCCGGCGGGAAGCGGCCCGAAGGCAGGCGGAGGCGGCAAGGTCGGTCCATCGCCTGTCGAAGCGCCACCTGCACCGCAATGACTCGGACGGCCGGGGAAAGCTCGATCTGGCGCGTCTGACCGGCAAGGACGCGATCGCCGGCAATTTCGCCCGGCAGCTCCGCAACAGGGTCGTGAGGACGGAAGAGAAGCTCGATTCGATCGGCTTCAAGAAAGAATACGATCTCGCCTATCACATCGACGGCGAGCGATCGCACCGGGATGTGCTGCTGCGCCTCGGCCAAGGCGTTCTTCCCCTCGGGCCGACGGAAACCCTCGCGTTTCCGGGCCTCGTCGTCGGGCCTTCAGACAGGATCGGTCTCAGCGGGCCGAACGGCACGGGCAAGAGCAGCTTCGTCAGGCATTTGCTCGGCCGGCTGATTCTGCCGCCGGAGCGGGTGGTGTATCTTCCCCAGGAAATCCCGGTAGACGAGGGCGAGCGGCTGATCCGCGAAGTGCGAAGCCTGAGCGCGGACGAACTCGGCCGCGTCCTGGCCTTCGTGAGCTGCCTCGGCACCCGGCCCGAGCGCCTCCTGCGCGGCGACCTGCCCAGTCCCGGCGAGATCCGGAAGATCCTGCTCGCGCTCGGCATCGCCCGGCGGCCCCACCTGATCGTCATGGACGAGCCGACCAACCATCTCGATCTTCCCGCCATCGAGTTGCTGGAGCGTGCCCTGCGCGACTTTCCCGGCGCTCTGATCCTCGTCAGCCACGACACCCGCTTCCTCGACGCCCTCGCGACGGCCCGATGGCGGTTCGAACGGACGGCGGGCGGGGCGCGAATGGAGAAATCATGAGCGTACTTGTGGAATTTCCATGGAATGTGATGTAAAATCACGGGGAATGACCATATCTCCGAGGAGGCTCATGCATGTCTGCAGAGGTTGAACGGATCATCCTGGCCGGGTTTGGCGGCCAGGGCATTCTGTTTCTGGGGAAAGTTCTCGCCGAGGTCGGCATGCGCAACGGCAAACACGTTTCCTGGCTGCCCTCGTACGGCCCCGAAATGCGCGGCGGCACCGCGAACTGCACGGTGATCCTCTCGGAGCACGCGATCGCTTCCCCGCTCGTCACGGTGCCCGACACGGTCATCGCGATGAACCGCCCGTCGGTGTCGAAGTTCAACCTTCGCATCAAGGCCGGCGGCATGCTGATGTACAACTCGTCGCTGATTGAGCGGCAGGAGTTCCGCGACGACATTCGCCTGGTCGAAGTGCCGGCCAGCGAGATCGCCGAAGAGTTGGGCAACCCGCGCGTCGCCAACCTCGTGATGGCGGGCGCCTACGCGAAGTTCAGCAAGCTCATCTCCTACGAGACGATGGCCGAGAACCTCCCCAAGATCACGCCGAAGGCCAAGAAAGAGCTGATCGACACGAACCTCAAGGCCCTCGAACGCGGCTACCAGTTCGTGACCGAGAAGAAATACATGTTCGGCCGGTACGTCTACTCGGTCTTCAGGGGAATCGGCAGCAACGCTTGACGATCACGCGCGGTTCCGCGTCGGACTGGCGGCCGGCCAGCCTCCGGGCGGAACCGTTTTCTTTTCACGGAGGCTGTGCAAGCGTCTCCTGACATTCAAAAGGCGAAGGACACCATGACGGAAACCACGAAAAAAAACACCAGGAAGACGGGCACGGCGAAGACAACGGCCAAAACGGCCGGAACGAAGAACCCGGCGGTCGCGAAAAAGCCTGCCGCTTCGAAAAAAGCCGCTTCAACGGCCGGTTCGACAGGGCCCGTCAAACGCACACGAAGCGCTGCCGTTGCGAAAGGTGTGGCCGCCATCAAGCCCCCGCGCCGGAAAGTCGCTCCGAAGTCCCGCAGCGAAGAGCGCCTCAGCACGCCTCGCAAAGCTTCGTCCCATCACCTTCCCGAACTTCTCCGGAACGTACTGAAGGCGCTTTCCGACAAGAAGGTCGTCGACCCGGTCCTGCTCGATGTCGAAGGACTGGTTTCATACGCCGACTACTTCGTCCTCGGCACCGGCAACAACACGCCCCACGTGCAGGCCATGGCCGACGCGGTCGCCAGGCTGCTCAAGGTGCCCGGCGTGAAGGGCGCCCGCGTCGAGGGCGATTCCCAGGCCTCCTGGGTCCTGATCGACGGCGGGGACTTTGTCGTCCACCTGTTCCAGCCCGATGCGCGCCGTTTCTACGCCCTCGACGACCTGTGGGGTGATGCGGCGAGGATTCCCGTCGAGTCATGAGTGACCAGGTGCTCGTTCCCCACGCGCGGGTCCTCGAACCTGCGGCGGACGGGGTGCTGAGCGACGAAAACCGGCATTATCTCGAACGTGTCCTCAGGCTGCGCCCCGACGAGGCGTTCACCCTCACCGACGGCTCCGGCCGTGAAGCCGTCGCGGTTCTCGGGGAAAAGGGGGCATACCGGCTTCAGGAATGGAGCGACCCCGGCCGCGAACCCGCGTTCGAGACGACGATCTTCTGCGCCGTCTCCAAGGGAGACCGATTCGAGTGGCTGATCGAGAAAGCCGTGGAAATGGGCGTGCGGCGTATCGTGCCGCTGCTGAGCTCGCGCGTCGTCGCGCCGGTTCCCGGGCCTGCGAAGATCGAGCGATGGCGCAAGATCGCCGTCACCGCCATGCTCCAGTGCGGCGGTTGCAGAATTCCGGACGTCACGGAGCCTCTGCCGTTCAAGCATCTGCCCAAACCGGACGAACGCGTGCTGCCGGTGCTGCTTCACGAGATTCCGATGGCCGTCTCGCTTCACGAGCTGCCCCGCGCCGAACGACCGGCTCTCTGGCTCGCTTCCGGTCCCGAGGGCGGGTTCGATCCGAACGAGGTGAAGGCCTTCCTCGAGGCAGGCTGGCGCGCCGTCTGGCTCGGAAAACGCCTGTTCAAGACCGACACGGCCCCCGTCGTCGCGCTT
The DNA here is from genome assembly GCA_035373905.1 of Candidatus Ozemobacteraceae bacterium. NCBI lineage: Bacteria > Candidatus Rifleibacteriota > Candidatus Ozemibacteria > Candidatus Ozemibacteraceae > Candidatus Ozemibacteraceae bacterium. The sequence goes on from DAOSOK010000004.1 coordinate 75,857, forward strand.
GCGCGGTTGCTTTCTCATTGAAAACATCCATATCGGCCGAGTGACCGGCGGATTTGAAACCCGCCCGGATGGCGCACCGGGATAGGCAAAAAGATACGCCTTTTATGGTGTAGTATGAAATATACATTTTTACTCAAATCGCTGGGGTGCAAGGTCAGTCAGTATGACGGCATCCGCATCGCGGAGTATCTGAGCGGCTGTGGCCTGCGGCAGGCGGGCGAAGGCGAAACGCCCGATCTCTATATCCTGAACGGTTGCGCCGTCACCGGCAGGGCTTCCCAGAAGGTACGCCAGGCGTTACGGGCCATACGTCGGCGCTGGCCCAGCGTGAAGCTCGTTCTGGCCGGATGCGAGGCGCGGCTCGCCGAAAAGCGCGCACCGGAGGAGGGGGATGAGCCTGCCGTGGAGATCGACGGGGCGCTTCCGTACGCGACGCCGCCCGCCGTTCGCGAGCTGCTCGAACATCTCGACCTTCTCCGTCCCGATATTCCCGATGCCGGCGACGAGGCCCACGTTCCCGAAGAGTTGATCGGCAGCGAACGGACCAGGGCGTTTCTGAAAATCCAGGACGGCTGCTCGCAGTTCTGCGCCTACTGTATCGTTCCCCACCTGCGCGGCCCCGAGACCTCCCGCGGGCGAGCCGAACTCGTCGACGAGGCGCGTCGGATCGTCGCGACGGGCCGTCGCGAGATCGTCGTGACCGGCATCCACGTCGGCCGGTACGCGCATGGTCTCGTCGCCCTGCTGCGTGAACTGTCGGCCATTGCCGGTCTCGACCGAATCCGGCTGAGCTCGATCGAGCCGGTCGAGGTCGAGAGCGACCTCGTCGAGTGGCTCGCGACCGATCCGAAAGCCTGCGCGCATCTGCATCTTCCCCTTCAGTCGGGGTGCGACGAGACGCTACGCGCGATGCGCCGCCCCTACGACACGGCGACCTTCGCCGCTCTCGTGGGGAGGTTGCGCGCTCGCATGCCGGACATCGGCATCAGTACCGACCTGATCGTCGGTTTTCCCGGCGAGACGGACGAGCGGTTCGCCGCGACGCTCGCCTTCGTCGAACGCCAGAGTTTTTCGCGGATACATATCTTTCGCTATTCTACGCGCGACGGTACGCCCGCCGCGACGATGCCCGGCCAGGTGCCGAACGCGGTCAAACAGACCCGCGCGAAAGCCGTCGAACGCCTCTGGAAATCTTCGGCCGCCTCGTTTCACGGCCGCTTCGTCGGCCGCTCCGTCGATGTCCTGTGGGAAACCCGGGAAAACGGCTTCTGGCATGGTCTCAGCCGCGAATACGTCCCCTGCCGCACCGCCACCGAAGCCGACCTGCACAACGTCATCACCCCAGCGACCGTCACTGCCGCCGACCCCGACGGCTGTGTCACACGCATTGATCCTTAGAGAAGACGATCCGCAGATGACGCAGATGGCGCGGATTGGCAGGGAAATCTATTGATTTCTGCAGAATGAAAGCCACCCGTTTGCCTTGAGTCTGTCGAAGGGCAAAATGAGGAATCATCGGCAAGTGGCTGTCCGTGCTTCGGCAAGCTCAGCACGAACGGAGACACGAAGCTGGTTTTTGATATGCAGGACTCAATAACCAAAAAATCTGCGTCATCTGCGAAATTTGCGGATTGTTCTCCCTGTCCTGCGGTGTCGTTGTGGGCGGCAACATATCGCCCGCTTACTTCGTGGTGGCGAGGTTGGCTTTCGCTTCTTCGATGACGTTCAGGTTGTCGATCGCCATTTCCTTCGTGCGGAGGGTCTCGGCCTTGCTTTTCCCGAAATTGAAGACCTGCTTGTTTGCTTCGTAGGCCTTGACCTTCTTTTCGTTGGTGCCTTCGTTCATCCAGGCGAGGTTGCACTTCGCATATTCGGACTTCACCTTCTCCATCTCGGCGCACTTCTTCTCGATCATCGCCTCGATGGCGGCCTTGTCGGTGCCGGTTTTCTCGCTCAGGCGAAGTTCCTTCGCCATGTTGGTCCGAAGCTCGTCGGTCGTCGCCGGATACTGATCGATGAGCCGGGTGAACTGCTTCATTTTTTCGGGGTTTTTCTTGTCTTCCTCGCTCAGTTTCTCTATCGCCTTCTCGATCTGCCGGTCGGCCAGCTTCATCTCGTAGGCTTTCTTCTGGGCATCGGCCATCTCTTTCTGGGACGCGTCTTTCTCATTGTATATCGATGCGAATGATTTCCTGAAAAACTCCTTCTCGTCCTCCTGGATTTTTGCATCTACCTGCTTCAGAATCTTGTCCGCCTTGTCGGAGGGGCGCTCGCCTTTTTCGGGAAGATTGCCGTCGGGACATTTGATGTCCGCAAGCTTGTTTCTCATGTCGGTGGCGAACGCGACGTCCGGGTCGGTGCCGACGATCCAGTCATACCACTTCTTGCCCGTATCGATGTCCTCGATCTGCTTGTTGAGCTCCTTCAGATCGTCTTTTGCCTGGGTGATCGTGTCTTCCTGGACCTTGCTCATGTCGTCGAGCTGCTCTTTCGTCAGGTTCTTGAGAGAGTCGGCGGACAGCTCCTTGTCGAACCAGGTGCTCTTGTCTGCTTCGTCGATCTTCTCCTTGATCGCCGATGCCGTCTGGAGATTGCTCGCATAGCTTTTGTTCGCCAGCTGGTAATAATCGTCGCGCATGATCACTGACGTGCGCTCGGTATGCCGGATTTCCTTCTTCGAGCCGGGAACCCGCATCTTGAGGGTGACGGCGACGTCCACCCGCGCCGACTGCTGGGGATTGGCTTCGGCCTCTTCGGGGGAAAGAGTTTTCTTCGCGACGGTCACGACGTCGACGTGACCCGAGAGCGTGCGCGGCCCCTTCCCGCTCAACTCGCGCCTCAGAAGCGGCTTGAGGAATGTGTATTTCACGGCGAGGGTTTTGTCCGTCGAAAGCTTTTCCTCACCCTTCGATTTCTCGTCGACGGCGAACCGTTCAAACTCCATCGAGAGGGGATCGGCCGTCGTTTTGAAGGTGTTCGCCTTGACGGCCTTCAAGTCGGCCGTCAGCATCTGGACGATCAGGCGGCTGTCGTGCTGGAGGATCTGACGCGTGCTCGTGATGGCCATGCTTCGCTGCGCCTGGCTCCAGAGATTCATCGTGACGCCGAGGACGAGCGCGAAGAGGGCGATGCTCACCATGACTTCCGTCATGGTGAATCCCCGTCTGCGTCCAGTTTTCATCGCCATACCTCGATTCTTCGGCCGGAACGGTCGATCCGGTTTCACAGGAACTTCGTTTCGGGATTGAACACCAGGGCCGTGGCTCTGAGTCTGCGTTCGGGCTGATTGACGGCGGTCTTTCCGCCCTTGTCGCGCCATCGGATCTCGGCCTCGAAGTAAATCTCGACGAGCTGGTTCGACTCGTTTTTCGTGCCCGTCATCGAGGTCTCCACCCAGAACTCCCGGTCGCCCGTCTTCTTCTGTTCGTCGAGCGCGGCGACCGTCTCGGGATAATACTTTTCGGGAATCGCGAACTTCTTTTCCTGCAGTACGTCGGGACATTCCTTCACATACGTCGCAAAGGGAACGTGCTTGACCTCTTCGATCAGCCGATTGAGGATGGCGGCAGCCTGCGACTGATTGCTGGTTCGCGCCGTGGCGGTGTAGTTGCCGGTTATCAAACGCAGGAGCGGCAGGAGCGCGAGGGCGATGATGGCGACCGCGACCATGATCTCGATCATGGTGATGCCGCTCCGGCGCCGGTCACGACAAGCCGTCATGTCAGTCCACCTTCCAGGTCGACCATTTCGGCGACAGAACGAGGTGATACCGGCGCGGGTCGAACTTGCCGGTTTTCGGATGGAGGCTGCCGAGAGAGGCACGGACGCGCGAGGCGATGTAGTCGATCATCACGTGGCCTTGCATGCGCATCTTGTCGACGCGGTTCGTCACCCAGTTCCCCTGGATGTTCAGCGACGTGCTCGGGGAGACGTAGAGGCCGACGTTGGTGTACAGGGAGCCTTCGAACGTCAGATTTCCGGGCTTGGTGGCGATCAGGCCGCCGTTGCGCACGATCAGGCTGAACACCGTTCGCTTGTCGGGGTTTTCTGCTGCGGCCGCGTCGTCGATGCACGCGACGTTGCAGCCGAGATAGGCGTTGCCGGAGCAGACGATCATGCCCTTCCCGACGACGTTGAAGGTGTCTCCCTCGGCCGGGGCGAAGGGCTTTTCATCCGAGCCGAGCGAGCCTGCGATGAAGTTGACGCCGTTCAGCATGAACGCCTTGCCCTTGGGGGTGTCGACCATGCGGTTGGGCAGGTCCTTCAGGAACGCTTCGTAGGTGGGGTAATAGTAGGTTGCCTTCTTCGCGAACTGCTCGATCGCGTAGAAATTGGCGGGACAGTTGATCATCTTGGCCGGGTCATACGCCGTCAGAGCCGTGTCGGCGGCGTTCGTCTCGACGTCGAACGGCTTGAGGAACCACAAATTATAGTCATATTTATTGATGACTTCGTCGCAGAACCATACAGGGATCGGAACCGGCGGGACGAAACACCACGGCGGCGGGAACGGCAGCAGCGGGAGCCGGTCGGCCTGCGACAGGCCGATGATCGTGACATGCCACTGGCGGTAGCGCTTCGCCACCATGCCTTCGATGTCGCGGGACAGCGTCGGATACTGGCTGTTCGTGCCGAAGAAGTGGGTCTTGTTCTGGCCCCATCCCAGTGTCGGAAGGGTATAGATGCTGTTGCGCGTGCCCATCCAGGGGAGCTCGAAATCGATGAACGCATCGTCCTCCATCATGGGGTCGCCGAACGAGATCGTGGCGTTCGGGAGGGACTTGCCGAGCCCCCGGAGGGCGAGGGATATGCCAAAATGAATGATGGTGCTGCTGACCTTTGATATGTCGGGAATGAAGTTGATCCCGTCCGGCTTGTCTTTGTCGGGAGATTCCGCCGGCGGTTCGGGGGCCCACCATTTGCCTGCGTTCACCCGCTTGATGCTGGAACGCCATTTTTCGCGGTTCTCCTTGTATACCGGATCCTTGTTGAGGAATTTCGCTTTCCCGGAGATATCCGATGAAAAGGCGAAGCCGCGGTTCAGCTTCTCGAATTTCAGGCTCTTGATGCTCGGAATACCGTATTTTTCGGCGTCGAGCTTTTTCGATTTCGTGTAGAAGGTCAAATCGACGTTATAGTCCGCCTTGGACACGACCATGTCCTTGTCCCGGCCGAGCATCATCAGGCCGTCGATGCCGCCGGAGAGATTCAAAAAGGTGTTCCCGACCGCGTTCTGGGCGAACTGCGGCCCCTTCCAGTCGCCCATCATGGAGCAGTTGACCAGCAGGGGCGTGCCGGGCTCCTCGTCGCTCTTGTAATCGTCGGGCATGTAGTTGATGCGGATCTGGCCGCCGACTTCCTTGTTCTTCTCGCGGGTTTCCTTGTCCTGGATCCGGCCGCCGCTGTTGTTGACGTAGAAGCTGCCGCCGTAGTCGTTGAAATTCATCTTGTCGTTGCTGAGGTTCGCCGCGAAGAAGCTGTACAAGGGCGCCATCGGCTGGATATCGGATACTTTGAATTCCTTCGTCGCCTCGATGCGGCGTTCCGAGAAGGTGCCGTCCTTGAAATTGATGCGAGCGACCGACAGCAGCTTGATTTCGCCGTATTTCTCGACGTGATACTCGAACCCGGTCGGGATCTCGCCTATTCCAGCGGGCCAGAGATCCGCGATCTTGGGAAAGAAGTTCTCGTCATACAGCCACTTGAAGGGGTAGATGTTCGGCTTGCCGAACGCCTGGGCGATCATGCGCGCGATCACGTCGAGCGTGAAATAATCATTGACGCCGAGGCCGTCGGGGCGGTTGCAGTTCGACGCGAACTCGCTGCCCTTGGTGAGGGGCTTGACCGCGAGGTCGATCACCGGCGTCGGGTCGATCGTCGCGAGCGTGATCTCCTTGTTGATCAGGGGGATCCACACCTTGATGGGAATGGCGAAGTTGAACAGCTTCAGCCAGTCAGGAAAATACAGCAGGAATGCCATTCTGCCCTTGTTTTCGAGGAAGTCGAGGATGTCCTGACGCGTCGAAAACTCGATATCTATACCAGGAACTTTATATTCTCCCTCGGCGGGCTTCTTCGGGGCGATGCGGAACGCTTTGTCGATCTCGACGGTGACCGTGACCTCGAAGTCCTTCGCCCTGCCGTCGCCCATGTAGTCGACGAGCTTGTCCATCGTGTCTTCTCCCTGCGGCTTGAGGCGCAGGTCGGCGGTCTTGAGCTCGATCTTGTTCTTGAACGGCGTGTTGTCGAACCCCTTCACATCGAGTAGTTCGTCGGTTCCGAGGTCTCCGCCGAAGGTGTAGGGATTGTTCGCGGCGGCCTTGAGCGGGTAGCGCAGCAGGATCGCGAAGTTCTGGATCTTCGCGTCGGACTTGAACATGTCGGGATTGTTCATCGACTTGCTGAGCATGTGGACGGCGCGGTTGAGCCCGGCCTCCGCGAGACAGGCTGCCTGGTCTCCCGTGACGGAGCGGCGCGTCTGCCTGCCCCGTTCGACGGTCGAGTTCGCCAGATGCATCGACACGAGGAAAATCAGCGACAGGAAGACGATGACGACGGAAAGGATATTCCCTTGCCGAGCGAATGCTTGCCTGTTTCGCATATGCGTTTCTCCCTGTTTCGCCTTGGAGCGTGATGTCGCCATCAGCCGCCCGGATTTTTCGGATAGATGGATTCGCTGTCCGGAAGGTCGGTCGGGTGGAGCTTGCGGGCCTCTTCGATCGCCTTCATGAATGTCGTCACGTCGACGTTTGTTCCCATTGCGAGATTGCCTTTGACCAGTTCCTCGCGCAGGCGGCCCGGGTCGACCTTCGCGAGCTGGGCGAACATCTCCGACGCCCTGGCGATATTGTCGGCCACCGGCCCGTAGACGTGCTTGAGCTTCTGCGCCGCGAGGGCGTAGTTTTTGAACGCCTTCACGAACTCGTCGATATTGCCGGCGCGCTTGTAAACCTCCATCAGACCGCCGTAGGCCTCGACTTCGAGAAACGCATTGTCACGCGCCTGGGAAACGGCATTCTTGTAGAATACCTCGGCCGCCTTGAGATCGCCTCGGTCGAGGCAGGCGTTGCCTTCGATCATGTCGGGGTTGTCGGCGACCTCCGACATGCTGACGCCTTCAGGGGACATGCCCTGCGGATACGCTTGACTGCGCGGGGCGGACTGGATTTTTTCCCAGGCCTTGTCGAGTTCTTTTTCGACATGGCTCTGCCCGCTTTCGATCTGGGCCATGACCCCTCCGCCACCGGCCGACGAGCCGCCGCCCGAGCCCGAAGGCCGGGTTTGCAGGATGTCGAAGGCCGATGCGCGACTCTCGAGCGTGTGCGACGAGAACGACTGCTCTTCCGTCGATTTCTCGATGGTGACGAGGATATACACCACCGGAATGAGCAGAAGGAGACAACCGGCGAGAAACCAGCGGATGTCGCTCAAATCGATTCTGTCGTAATACCTGCTCATCGTTTGATCCCTTTTTCACTATTATACTCGGTGTACCTGAGGAGTGGGCAGATTCAGATTTCAAGCCGGTTGCGCCGATAGAGAAGAGAAGACATGTGAAGTCGCATCGGAGAGTAAACGGAACACCCCACGCCCGGTGGGCGGCAATCGCGCTGCTCATCGGTATTTTGGCATGCGGTACATCCCTCTTCGGGCTTCCTGTGCCGATGCAACTGGCGCCCCCCTGCTCGCTCGAACGAACCGAGCGGAACGTCACCACCCCGTTCGGACCCTGGCGCGAACGGTCGGAACAACGAATTACCTACGGCCATTTCACGCCGTATCTCTCGAGCGAATTCCAGTTCCGGCACGCGATCTTCAAGCATGAGTGGGGCACCAGGACAGGCCGCGACTTCCTCACGCAGGCGTCGTTTTCCGGCAGAAACATGAACTCCCCCATGAGCTTCAAGGTGGGGCGCATCTGGAGCGGTAACGCCCTGTTCCGGCCGGTCGACGGCGGCTCCTGGACGTATCCGTGGGGCAGGCGGCTGAGTACGACCCTCGAAGCCGGCCGGCTCGCGACGCACGATCTCAAGGACGACACGAACAAGCCGGGATATTTCGAAGGCCGCCTCAACTACCGGTTCAACGAGCAGACGACGTTCGCGATCCTCTCGGAACAGGAATGGCACGACCGGTATAGCGCCGCGCAGCTGGGATACGTGATCGACGCGCTCCGGCTGATCGGGGAATACCGCTCGAGCGGAGCGACCGACACGTGGCGCATGGGCATGCAGTATTACGACGGGAAGTGCGTCGATCTGACCGCCGATTACCGGCTCAACTACAACGATGCCACCAACTCGGGGGTCGGCCGTGCGACCGCCGGGTTCGAATCGGGCCAGATGTATTTCGAAAGCTCGGTTGGAGGTCGATTCTTCTTCGAGAAGGAGAAAATTCCGGACAGCACGTTTTACGAGGGGAACGTCACCTGGGGAAACACGCGACTCGGCGAAAGCACCGCGGGGCTTGGTTACACGGTCGAGTCGGGGGTGGCTTCGGTGAGCCGCACGATTTCCGGCACGGTCGAGCGCGTCGTCACGAAACGCACCCGGATCGGCCTGACGCTCGCCGAAACCCGTTTCGATCAGGGCAAAACGAACGTGCAGAACATGGAAAGCCGGCTCCATCGGCGCGTCGACTGGGGATTTTACGAACTCAGGTTCGCGCTGATTTCCGGCGGCGCTGACTCGGATCTCGAAAAGGACATCGCTCTCAGAGCCGGCTACGAATTCTGATTCGCACGATGTGCCCTGATCTGACAAGTTCCTGTGCGCATTTCCAGCTTCCCGTCCCTGACGTATCTGCATCCTGACACGATGAAAGGTACCCGTTCGCCCTGAGATTGGCGAGAGGCAAGTGTTTCGACAGACTCCGAACGGGCGGCAACGCGGAGCTGGCTTTTGCAATGCAGAAATCAAATGAATATCGAACCTCCGCAGTTTCGTTCTGGCCTCGGAATGCTCGTTGATTCCTGTTGCCGGGGCATCTTCGTTCGCGTAGACTTGGATGCATACCGTTTTGACCAGCGATTCCCGCCAGGAGGTCCCCCTTGCTTTTCGAGAAGATCCTGAGGATTGAACAACTGCCGTTCGATGCCGGCCGCATTGCCGTTTCCTGCGATGTCGGCGAGGGCCGTTGGGTCGACATGACCTACGGGGAGCTCGTCGAGATCGTGGGCGAGGTGGGCCGCATTCTCGGCGAGAGCGGCGTCAGAAAGGGCGAGCGCATTCTCCTCGTCGGCGAGAATCACTACAAGTGGCTGCCGGTGTTCCTCGGCATCACGGGATACGGCGCCGTCGCCGTGCCGGTCGACGGGATGCTCGCGGACAAGCGCCTGCTCGGCATCATCGAGAACTGCAACCCCCGGGTCATCATCACGTCGAAAAAGTTCCAGGACAAGACGGCCGCCCTGGTCGATCAGCTCGGTGCAACATGTGGTGTCGTCAATTTCCACTTCGACCTGGTGCGGGTTCATGGCGAAAAGGAAACGGCACGCCTCGCTCCGGCGACGATCGAGCCTGAAGACACCGCCGCGATCATCTACACGTCGGGAACAACCGGCCGTCCGAAGGGAACGATCCTGAGCCATCGTGCTCTCGTCGCGGCCGCAGCGATGGGTCTGTCTCTCGGAAATTATCGGCAGACCGACGTGATGCTGGCTCTTCTTCCGTTCACGCACGTGTACGGCCTCGTGAACACCGGCCTCTGCCCGCTGATGGTCGGGTCGAAGATCGTCATGACGGCTTCCTACAATCCGATCGAGATCCTGCAGGCGATCGTGCGGTTCCGCGTCAGTTTCCTGCTCGTCGTTCCGCGTCTCGCTGAAATCTTCGTGATGGCGCTCCGGCAGATGGCCCAGCCCATGCCGATCCCGAGCATGACGATGATCATCGGCGGCGCCTCGGTCGCGCCGAAGGTCATCGAAGCGCTCCGGGCGTGCGGCGTCAGGGCGTTCCAGGGCTACGGCATGACCGAGACGTCGGGCGGCATCGTCGCGTCGATGGATGGTCCGGTCAGTTCCGTCGGAAGGGCGCCCGAGGGCGTCGAGTTCAAGCTCGAGAATGCGAAGAACGGCGTCGGCGAGCTGCTGGTTTCCTCGCCGACCCTGTGCAGCGGCATCTTCGGCAGCGCCGAGGACACGAACGCGCTGTTTTCGGGAGCGTTTCTGCGGACCGGCGACCTGTGTGAGATAGATAGCGATGGCTATATATACGTGCGCGGCAGGGAAAAGGACGTCATCATCCCGCCCGGCGGCGTGAACGTCTACCCCGACGAACTCGAAATGCGGCTCGGGGCGCTGCCCTTCGCCGAGGAATACGCCGCGCTGGGCTTTTCCGAAAACGGAAGCGAGTATCCGGCGCTGGTCGTCAAGCCGTCGAAGGCGATCCTGCAGACGAAACCGCCGGCTGAAGCCGCCGCCTTCATCGAAGAGGAGATCCGACGCATCACCGCCGACTGGCCGGAATGGGAGCGGTTCCGCAGGATTCACGTCGTTTCCGCGCCGCTGCCCCGCTCCGCGAGCCAGAAGGTGCAGCGGAACCGGCTTCTCGAAACCCTGGGGGGCGGCGCGGCTCCTGCCGCAGCGGAGCAGCCTCGGAAGAAGGCGCCCGTTTCGTGCGGCGTCGAAGCTGACCGGCAGTTCGAGATTTTCCGGAAAATCACGGGTCGGTTTCTCAACGTCGCACCCGAGGCCATCACACGCGGGAAGCGGTTTGCGGAGTTCCTGCAGCTCGATTCGCTCGGCATGGTGGCGCTCGTTTCGCAACTCTGCGAAGAGTTCCGGATCCCGATGCGCGAGCTCCAGATCGAGACGGTGCAGGATTTCGGCGGACTGTTCGACCTGCTGATCGCCGGCGGCGGCGTCGCGGCCGGAGAAGCGGTGTTCGACGAGGCCGAGCTCGAAGGACGTCTGCCGCCGCTTCTCGATTACAGCCCCGACGCCGTGAAGGCGCGCCAGCGGTTCCTGCAGAAGCGCACGGGGGCGAACGTGAAGTGCATTCCGCGCCCCGAGGACGCGCGCTTCCTGAGCGGTAACGTCGAGGGCTTCATCGGCTTCGGCGAGATTCCGCTGGGGCTGATCGGCCCCCTCAAAGTGGCGGGCGATCACGCCCGCGGCGATTTCTACATCCCGCTGGCGACGACCGAGGGCGCGCTCGTCTCGTCCGTCGCGCGCGGGGCGCAGGTCATCACCCTCTCGGGCGGCGCGCGCGTCAAGGTCATCGCCGACAGCCTCGTCCGGGCGCCGATCTTCGTCTTCGAGACGCTGTTCGACATGATGTCCTTCAACCAGTGGATCGAGAACCATTACGACGATCTGAAGGCCGCGGCCGAGTCGACCACGCGGCACGGCCGGCTGGAAGCGATCGAGCCGTTCCCGATGGGGTCGACCCTCTGCCTTCGGTTCGTGTATTCGACGGGCGACGCGTCGGGCCAGAACATGACCACGATCGCGACCCACGCGGCCATCAAATGGATCGCCGCCCATTACCGGGGGCCGATGACCGACTGGTTCCTCGAGTCGAATCTGTCGGGCGACAAGAAGATCAACGGCGTCAACTTCACGCGCAATCGCGGGAAGCGCGTGATCGCCGAGGCCGAGATTCCCCTGGCGATCGTCGAGAAGCATCTCCATACCTCGGCCGATCGCATGGTGCGGCTGGGCCAGCTCTCGATGATGACCTCGCTGCACGCCCACGCGTTCGGCTCCCAGGCGCACTACGCGAACATCCTGGCCGCTATGTTCATCGCGGCCGGCCAGGACCCCGCCTGCGTGGCCGAGTCGGCGACAGGCGTCACGAGCCTCGAACTGCGCCGCGACCGGCTTGCCGTCTCGGTCACGCTGCCGGGCCTGATGGTCGGCACCGTCGGCGGCGGCACGCGGCTTCCGACCCAGCAGGCCTGCCTGCAGATCCTCGAATGCGACGGCCCGCGCCGCGCGCGCAAGCTCGCCGAGATCGTGGCGGCCGCGGTGCTGGCCGGCGAGATCTCGCTGATCGCGGCGATGGCCGCCGACGAGTTCGCCGGCGCCCATGCCCGGTACGGGCGGAGCGGCGGCCATGGCTGAGCCCATGCGGGTGGTGTTCGTCACCTCGGATGTCACCTACGTCCGGGACAACTACCATTCCCTCGTCCGGCGCGTCTGCGACAGGAACGCTCTGCCCGAAGGCGTCGAGCCGGTCGGCCTGGTGCTGCTGCACGTCAGCAGGGCCGTGCTCCTGAAGAACATCCTCGGGCTGCCGCTCGTCGGGGCGCCGCAGTTCGCCTTCACGCTCGCCCGCAACCTGATGCGGGCCTCCCTGCGGGACCCCCGCCCCGAGGCCGCCGAACGGGCGGGCGTTCCCGTTTTCCGGTGCGACAGCGTGAACCGGCCCGAAGCGGTGGAGTGGCTTCGCGGTCGCCGGCCAGACCTGATCGTGAACATGCGTACTAGAAATATATATAAAGATATCGTTCTTGGCCTGCCGACGATCGGGTGCATAAATATACATCACGGTATACTTCCCGAAAACCGCGGGACGATGTGCGATCTGTGGGCCTGGGCCGAGGGACGCCCCGTCGGCTTCACCATCCACTGGATGAACGCGAAAATCGACGACGGCGACATCCTCGTCCGGCGCGAGGTCGATGTGAAGGGGTTGCGCTGCTACCTCGACATTCCCCAGGCCTCGAGCCGGGTCGAGGCGCAGGCGCTGCTCGACGTGCTCGGCAGGATCCGGCGCGAAGGACGGTGGGTCGGCATACCCAACCGCACCGACGCCGTCGATTACAGGCGGAATCCAACGCCGGCGCAGATCGGCATGCTTCGACGGAAGGGATTGAGCCTCTGACGGAAGGGGAGGGCAACATGGGTGTTTTCAGCGAGGGAAGCATCAGGCTTCCGGGGCGGGAGGTTCTCGCGTTCGGCGAATGCGGAAAAGGCACGCCGGTACTGATGCTTCACGGGAATCCCGGCGACCGGGACGACTGGGCCGGGCCGGCGAAACTTCTCGCCGAGCGCGGGTTCCGGTGCCTGGCCGTCGACCGGCCGGGGCACGGCCTGAGCAGCCCCCTGCCCGCCGAGCCTGGCCAGGCAGCCGACGCCTGTGCGGCGCTTCTCCGTTCGAACGCGGGCGGCAAGGCGATCGTCGCGGGGTACTCGATGGGGGCGCACGTTGCACTCGATCTCGCGCAGCGGCATCGGGACCTCGTTTCCGGGGTTTGTCTTGTCGCACCCTATCTGATGCCGCGCGACGAGAACGAGCAGCCGTCCGGCCTCCCGGGACTGCTTGACATCCCTCTGCTGAGAGCGGTCCTCGGGTTGCTCCTTCCCATGCTTGGCGGAGGGAAAATCCGCCGGCACCTCGAAACGACGTTCAAACCGGCTGCCGCCGATCCGGCTCTCGTGGACGAGCTTGCCGGCAGATTCTCCACGTTCGCTTCGCTCGAGGCGACGCTCAGGGATAAAAATCTGTTTCTCGATACATACAAAAAGGTTCTGGAAGGCACGGCGACGCTCACCTGCCCCGTGCTGATGATCACCGGCGCGGAAGATGCCGTTTCGGGAACCGCCAGCGCCGAAGCGATCAGAAAGGCGATTCCGGGCGTTCTTTCCACGGTCGTCGACGGCGGTGGCCACGCCCTCCCCTGGACCCACGCGTCGCTCGTCGCCGACCGCATCTCCGGACGATCGGCGTGATGGCTGGCGCTCAACGATTCGTGCGATTGTGAAAACTTTATGAAACTCTCGAGGTAATATCTGGGAAGATCGCCAGAAGCAGGTCTTTGTGAATCCCGCAAAGGGGAAACCCTCCGTTCGCCCTGAGCCTGTCGAAGGGCGAGAGCCTCTCGTGCTTCGACAGGCTCGGCACGAACGGGAACGACACATTGGCTATTGTACTGGTATGCAGGAACCAATACCGGGCAGCGTCTGGAAATTCATGGGCCTTGAAAACGATGAAAGGATGGATGAAAACATGATCGAATTGAGAGGGATGTCGGGAATACGGTCGTGGCGGAAGTTTCAACTCTCGACTGCGATCGTTTGTCTTGCGTTGACCCTGTCCGTGGTATTCATGCCGGGATGTGGCAAGGAGGCTCCGCCGGCTTCAACCCCGCAGGCGGGCGTCGCCGCCCCTGCCGCGTCGCAGGCTCTCGCTTCCGCGCCCGTGCCGGCTCCGGTCGCCGTGGCTTGGGCAGCCGTTTCCGGCCAGGGCGGGGCGATCGGTCTGCCCGACGGTTCGAAACGGCAGATCACCGCCGAGGCGACGATCGTTCCCTCCGGCGGCATCGTCGAACTCACCGACGCTTCGTCCGCCGTTCGGCTTGCCTACGACGGCGGCGGCACGATCGACGTGACGGGCAAAGGCGTCATCCAGAGCCGTTCCGACGGGTTCGAGACGAAGAATGCCGCGTTCACCGCCGCTTTCAAACGCGGCAGGAAAGGCTTCTCGGTGCGCGTTCCGGGCGCGGTGCTCGGCGTCCGGGGAACGACGATCGGTTTCAACCTGAATGACGGCATCGGCTCCGTCACCCTGGTCGAAGGCCAGGTCGCCGTCCAGCCCGAGCAGCAGGGCATGGCCGAGTTCGAGTGGCGGGTGGGCCAGACGCTCGCCCTGGCCGCCGGAAAGATCGACAAGGTCATTCCCGCGAAGGAAGAAGCAACGCCTGTCGTCGAACCCGACACACAGCCTCAGCCTGACAAGCCTGCCGATAAGCCTGCCGACAAGCCGAAGCCCGAAACCGGCAAGCAGACGACGGAGCCGAAGAGCCCCTTCGAAAACAAGCCCGAATCCGTCTTCCAGCAGCCCGACACGATGACCGGCGACGGCGGCGACGGCTTCGGCGGCAACTGACAAAAGAAGACTTCGTCGCGGGAACGCCGAGATATCTTTTCTTGATTCTGTCTCGTCTTTGGGTTGTCTCTGCGTTTCTGCGCCTCCGCGGATGAATCACTGCGGCGCAGGCGTGATACATTCCCGGTATCGCCGTGGTATCATGAGGGGGGACCGGCTCTTCTTCTGCCGGTCCCTCGCAAATTTGACGGAGATTCGATGCCAGAACCGATGACCGGCCCCACGTGGAATACGCAGCGACCGGCGGCCCTCGCCGCGCGTCGCGGCTTTCTCCTGCCGGCCATCGTTCTCATCGCGCTCGTACTAGCCCTGATGTTCGGCGCCCTCAGCTACATGACGAGAGGCCAGGTGCATAGTGCCGCATATTTTATCGACGCCAGTCGGGCGCTCGGGCTTGCCGAAGCGGGGGCGGGGTGGGCGATCGCCGCCCTTGCCAGCGGATCGTACACCGAGTCGCCGCCGTTCGTCCGTCGCGCTTTCTACGACGCCATGTTCAGCGATGGCGGAACCGACTACGAGGGCGACGTCGAGCCGTGCGACGAGTTGAAGCAGTATATCAACAAACTGGGCGGCGATCTGTCGCTTCGGGTGCGGCTTTCCCGGTGGCAGCCGCTCGTCGCGGGAGCGCCGGGCTTCAAGAACGATCCGGTCGAGAAGATGGGCCGCATCGACGTGGAGGCCGTCGCCGAGGTGGGAAACGCCCGCCGGAAGGTCCGCATGAGCCGCGGGGTCAAGGTGTATCTCGCGGTGCATCCGGTGATCGGGAAGTTCACCTGCTTCATCCGGAAGAAGCCCGCTTCCGACGATCTGGTGAACGCCCTCGAACGCACGACGAACGGCGCCGGCTTCACGAACGGCACCCCGCTGGTGCTGAACAATCGCGGCGCCGGCAACGGATTCAACGTGGTGACTCCGGCTCTCGACCTTGGTGCTCTTCCGGACCTCAACGAACTGTCCAAATCATCCGGGTGGGTGTTCCTCAATTCCGACACCGCTCCTTGGACGCTGAACCTCGCAGGTTCCGCCAATGACACCGATTACGACGACCGGTCGATGCTCCGGTTCGGGGCCTACAGCAACGATGCTCTGCTGACGGCGGTCAACACCCCCCCGCAGGCCGGCGGGACGACGGTGACGCAGGTCAACGAGAAGTTCCAGGGCCTGAAACGCGATTACACGATCAGCAAGGGCGGCTCCGTCGTCGTCGCATCCGACTTCCTGAGCGTTCGGCATCTGTTCCCGTCCCTGCCCAAGGCCAGCATCATCCGGCCGTTCGGTACGAACGGCGACCTGTCGCCGACCCTGCTGTTCGGGCCCGTTCTCAGGCGGTATCTTCGGGTGCGGTCGGTGGATTGCAAGATCAACATTTCCGGAGTGGACAAGACGTTCAAGGAAGTCGGCGTTCCCGGTTTCCCCGACGAGTCGAGCTTCAAGCAGGCCTTCCTTCACCCCCCGACCTCGCCGCGGGACTACGCCGACGATTTTGTTCTATACGCACAATTATGGAACATGATCGCCGACGCGCCGGGTCTCGCCGCCGGCTGGAACAAGTGGCGGAGTTCCCAGACGACGCTGGTGTCGGAGCCGTTCATCGAGGGGCTGAACTATCTGGCTGTCGCCGAACGGGAAACCGGGACGGTGCAAAACCCCGTGTCGAAGGCATACACCGACCCGCCACCCGACGTCGTCACCGGCCTCGACCTCTGGGCGGGAGGGTCGGAAGGGCTTCGAAAGGCGGAAGGCATCTTCGGCGCTTCCGGAAAACCCCTGTTCGAAGGGGGGCTGGGCGAGATCGAGGGGATACGGGAATTCGGACCGAAGATCACCGCCATGTATGCCGCGCCGAAGGCGTATCTCGACAGGCATCTCGACCAGTCCGGCAACATTGCGGTGGCCGGGGTCGTGTATCTCGGGCCTGAAGACCTGCTCATCGACAGGAAGTGGAACGTGACGGCAGGCGGCGTGCTCGTCGTCGGCGGAAACATCGACATTCGGGCCGGCATCCGGTCCGCAGAGCCCCTGACGCTGGTCAGCACTGAAAATATAACGATAGATACATCCGAGCCGGTCGAAGCGCAGTTGATCTGCCTGCGCGGAAAATTCACGCCCCGTAACGCCTTCACGATCAGAGGCGGCGTCGCGGCGGGAGAGATCGATCTGACCAATATGGTCAACTCTCAGAAGAAGCAGATCAACTGGGACTCCAGGTTCGATCCGTACGCCGTTTCCTCGGCCATGTCGGTCGGCTCCCCCTATCGGTACAGGGTGTCCGAAGAGGAGGAATATGTCGTCGAACCCGGCAAGTAACCGCATTCCAGACATCCGCACGCCGATCCCGAAGGGGGGGCGTGGTTTCACGATGATCGAACTCGTGGTCGTGGTGCTGGTTCTGACGTTGGTCGCCGGGGCGTATTTCTACGTCTGGCGCCAGCAGGGGCGTCTCTCGGCGAGCGACCAGGATGTCGCCGCGTATTACATGGCGGCGGCATCGTTCATGGACGTGTTCTACAGCGACACCAGAATGGCCCGCAGGATCGAGCCGACAACGGACGGCTGCATCATGGAAGTCATGACGTCCGGCGGCCTCCAGCAGGTGACGTACACCCTGCGAGACAACGGCATCGAGCGACTCATGAGCGGCAAGACGAAAGTGTACACGTTCGGGAAGCCGTTGCGCGAAAATGCGAAGGTGCTCTTCCGTGTCCGGGAATTGGCTCCCTGACCGTGCGTGAAAGCGAGATTGGCCCGTGAACCATCCAACAAGGAGGTCGTTGCCGTGAATCGGTCTTTCGACAATGTCGTGTTCCGAGGCGCGTGTGCCCTTGCCCTGGCGTTCTGGCTGGCTGGCGCCGCGCTGGCGGTCGCCGCAGAGCCGAAGCCGCGGTATGGCGTCACCTTCGGACAGGAAGGGAACGAAGTCGAGATGCAGGTCGTTCCCGCCCGCCTGGGGGTCGCCTCGAACGCGATGCCGGCCCCGGCCGACCCGTCGGTGCAGGGCATCGTCGCTGCCCCTTCGAAACGGCCGACGGCGCCCCTTTCCACGAGCGCTCCGGCAACTCCCGTCGAATTGAAATCCGAGTCGGTTGCGGACTACAAGGAGGACGGATTCGACGTCAGCGTCGATGATGTGGCGGGCGAGGCCGTCGCGAATGACCTGGACGCCTCCGGCAAACTTTCACTCGCGATCCTGTTCAACAACGATTCCCATGAGGTCGACCTGTCGGATGCGAAGACGATGAAAACCCTCAACAGCATCCTGAAGATGATGAAATGCCGGGCGACCCTCAAGATTCTCATCGAGGGATATGTCGATTATACGGGCACCATGGAATGGCATGCGCTGGGCAAGGCGCCCGACTTTGGCCAGGCCACATCGGAAGCCCGTGCCTATGCCGTGAAAAAATGGCTTGTCGACAACGGAATCTCCTCGCTCAGAATATCCTGCGTCGGAAAAGGGATGCGAGGCGCAGAGGGCGATTCCGAGGCGCAGCAGAAGCTGAACCGGCGCGTCGATATCGTGAAACTGTCCGAATGAGTCCTCAGGCGCGGAACGGCGGATCCGTCGCCGGGTGGCATACGGGAGGGAAAGGATGCGGAAGATGGCTGATGACGTGTGGTGCCGGACGGCGTTCGTCTCGCTCGGCACGGCCGTGTTCATGATCGTTGCCGCCTCTGCCGGCGCCCAGCCCCACCGATATGGGGTTGTGTTCGGCCAGCAGGGAAACGAGGTCGAGATGCAGGTGGTGCCGGCCCGCTCCGGGATCGCCACGAGCCCCATGCCGTATCCGGGGGACACTGCCGTGACGGCGATCGTCGGCGCCCCCGTGAAACGACCGACCGGCGCCCTCCCTCCGAAACCCGCTGAAATGCCGGTTCCCCTCAAATCCCAGTCGGTGTCGGAATACAAGGAGGACGGGTTCGACGTCAGCATCGACGGGGTCTCCGGAGAAGCGTTCGCGCAGAAGCTCGACGCGGCGGGAAAGGTGTCCGTCGACATCCTGTTCGATTTCGATCAGGCGACGATCAAGGCCGAATCCGTTCCGGCGCTCAACGCGATTCGCTGCATGCTGAAAAACAACCCGGAGCAGAGAATCCGGGTTGAAGGGTATACGGACTACCGGGGTCCGGTCGATTACAATTTCGAACTGTCCGTGCAGCGGGCGTATGCCGTCAAGCGGTGGCTCGTCGAGCGAGGCATCGAATCGACCCGGATCGATTACGTGGGAAAGGGACAGCGCGGCGAGGCCGGCGACTCCGAGGCCCAGCAGGCCCTGAACAGACGCGTCGACATCGTTAAACTGTAGTGTGTATAACGTGAAATATATAATATTCGAAGACAGCTATTGCCGAAGGGGACGAAACGGCCGGGGCATCCGCGGCCGCGGCTTCACGCTCGTGGAGCTCGTCGTCGCGATGATCGTGCTGGCGGTGCTGCTGCTGCCCCTCGTCAGGCACTTCGTCAGCACGCGACGCGTCTCGATCGCGGCGCGCGACGCCGTCGTGGCGAACTCGCAGCTCCTCTCCTGCCTCGCCGACTTCCAGGCGATGAGGTTCGATGAGATTGCGAACGCCACGAACGCGACGTTCACGAGGGTGTTCCAGCGCTGGGACGGCGACCGGACGGTCGGCAGCGTGACGTATCACATGTCGGTCAACGTGAGCGCCGGGGCCGACCCGCGTTACAGGCTCATCGACGTCGAGACGCAGTTTCGCATGCCCGGGGCTCCCGCCAATGCGCCGAAACGCAAGATGAGCATCAAGGGGTTCGCCTATGCGCCGCCGAACTGAACCCCGTTCCAGGGGCGGCTTCACCATGACCGAACTCCTGGCCTACATCTTCGGAGCGGCGATCCTGCTGACCCTCGTCATGGGAATCTTCTCGAAACTCGGCCGCCAGAGCCATACGGGATCGCAGCAAGCGCACGTCCAGACCGTCTTCCTGGCGCTCGGAAACCGGCTCGAGAAAGACCTCGCCGGTTGTCTCGACTGGCGCACAGACTTTCACCTCGGCGGCGAAATGTCGCTGATCGTCGTCCGGCCCGAGGGAACGATAACGTATGATACATATCCGTCCCGAAGCGAGGTCGAGCGCGGGTCGAAAGCCGGGACCGAGGTATTCCGGTTCTGGACCGGCGCGCCGATGAAATGCGAGACGCTCGAACTGAACAGCGGCGCGAAGAAGAACAAGTCCGTCAAAATGGGCATCAGCATGCCGGGGTCGCCTCCCATCGTGATCGAACGGTCCCTGCCCATCCATCCTTCGACGACGAAGACGGGAAACGCCGAGACCGCCGAAGGCTTTTTCCCCGTCGCCAGCATGCCGTAACGGGCCGGGCACTTCCGTTCGCCCTGAGCCTGCCGAAGGGGGCGAGATTCCGTTCGTGGTTCGACGGGCTCACCACGAACGGGATCGGGGACTGAACGCCCAGAACGTATTACTGCTCGTCTCATATGTTAGACGACGGGTATCATGAGTGAAATGAGTGCGTCCGGACCGACATGATACATCCGTTCGCCCTGAGCTTGTCGAAGGGCGAGAGCATTCGTGCTTCGACAGGCTCAGCGCGAACGGTACCGAAAGTGCATGTGGTTGTCGTGTTCCTTTTGAGACAAGGAGGAGAATGTATATATACGATGACCGGCCCCGGGAGATGCTTTCGGGGCCGGTCGTGTCATCCGGATTCCGTCAGGAGCCCTTGATGTGCGTGAGGGCCCGTTCGGCCTCCTCGCGGCTCTCGTAGATGTAGGGCGAAACGCCCCGCTCGCTCAGCGCCTCGCCGAGTTTCACCCGCAGGAAGGCGCTGGTCGTGTATCGCGTGACGCCGCTGTAATACGTCTTGACGAGCCGCTCGACCATGGACGTGTAGCTGTCCACGAGATCGGGCGAGATCGTGAAATGGTCGTAGTTGACGATCGCGCCGACCTTTTTGCCGAGCGGCTTGATGAGCGCGGCCACAGCCTCCTCGATCTGGGTGATCTGCGTTTCGGACTTGATGTTGTAGCCCTCGAAGTTCACGAACAGCACGCCCTGCTGCGCGTTCAGCGTCAGGCGGGCCGAGAGCGGCACGGTGAGCAGCGCGTCGCGAAGGCCCATCGGGCCGTCCTGGAAGATGCGCGGATCCATCAGCTTCGGCGGGCTCTTGATGACGGGCTGGAACTCCATCTGGGCGAGGATGTCGCGCTCGAGATCGATGCCCGGTGCGATCTCGACCAGCTCCATGCCTTCGGGGGTGAGGCGGAACACGGCGCGCTCGGTGATGTACAACACCGGCTGCTGGCGCAGCACGGCGTGTTTTCCGCTGAACGTGACGTGCTCGACGTGCTGGATGAACTTCTTCGCCTTGCCTTCGCTCTTCACGGTCAGCTTGCCGTCGACGATTCCGAGCTCGAGCTTGCCCGCGGTGAACGTTCCGACGAAGACGACCTTCTTTGCATTCTGACTGATATTGATGAAGCCGCCGGCGCCGGCGAGGCGCGGGCCGAACTTGCTGACGTTCAGGTTGCCCTCTCGGTCGGTCTGGGCGAGGCCCAGGAACGCCACGTCGAGGCCGCCCCCGTCGTAGAAGTCGAACTGATACGGCTGGTCGATGATCGCCTGCGTGTTCGTGCCGGCGCCGAAATCGAGGCCAGATGCGGGAACGCCGCCGACGACGCCGGGTTCGGCCGTCATGGTCAGGAACTCGACGATCTTCTCCTCGTTCGCGACCGCGGCCACGCCTTCCGGCATGCCGATGCCGAGGTTGACGACGCTGTTGGGCTCGAGCTCGAACGCGGCGCGCCGGGCGATGATCTTGCGGTCGCAGAGCGGCATCGGCGGCAGCGAACCCATCGGGACGCGCAGTTCCCCGGAGTAGGCCGGGTTGTACGGCGTGGCGAACGTCTGGGCGTGGTTCTCCGGCCGGCCGATCACGATGCAGTCGACGAGGATGCCGGGAATCTTGACCTGGCGAGGGTTGAGCGTGCCGCTGTCGGCGATCCGCTCGACTTGCACGATGACGAAGCCGCCCGAATTCTTCGCCGCCATTGCGATGGAAAGCGCCTCGAGCGTCAGGGCTTCCCGCTCCATCGTGACGTTGCCTTCGGGGTCGGCCGTTGTGCCGCGCAGCAGGGCGACGTTGACCGGAAACGTGCGATACGCGAGATACTCGCGGTCGTCGAACGTCATCACCTCGACCAGCTCTTCCTTCGTGCAGGCGTTGATCCGGCCGCCGCCGAGCCGCGGGTCGACGAAGGTGCCGAGCCCGACGGAGGTGATGGTGCGCGGCTTGTGGGCCGCGATGTCTCGATACATGTGGGAAATGACGCCCTGGGGGAGGTTGTACGCCTCGATCTTGTTCTCGAGCGCCAGCTTCTGGAGTTTCGGCACGAGGCCCCAGTGGCCTCCGACGACGCGCTTCACCAGGCCCTCATGGCCGAGATGGTTCAGGCCGCGCTCGGCGCCGTCGCCCTGGCCGGCGGCATACATCAGGGTGAGACCGCGGGGCGCCGCCGTGTCGCGGAACCGCGCCTCGAGCGCGATGGCCAGTTCCTCGGGAAAGCCGATGCCCACGAAACCGCCGGTGACGAGCGTGTCGCCGTCGCGGATGATCGAGACGGCTTCGGCCGCCGACACGATCTTGCTGCGCGGAACGCTCGTGCCCGTCGGGGCCTGCAGGGCCGGGAAAATGGGATGGGGTTCTTTGTGCGAGCTCTCACTCATCATTCGATTCCTGTGTTCGTGAAATAATGCGCTCTCGGGAGCGCCGGTAGCCGTGGGTGAACGGGGGCGCCGGGTCTACGTCCGGCCGGTCGGGCGCGCGAAGGCCAGGACGTGGCCGTCCGGGTCGAGGCTGTAGGCGGCCGTATGCCCCCAGTCGCGCGGCTCGGGAGGACTGAGTTCGACGGCTCCCGCGCCGATGGCGCGCTGATGGGCGCCGGCCGGATCGTCGACCAGCAGATACAGCTCGGCCCGCGGGGCGCCAGCTGCCCAGGAGGGATCGGCGAGGGCGGGACCGAGCAGTTTCTTTATCCCGCGTTCGGGCATCAGGCCAAGCACGGCGCCGCCGGGAAGCCCGAACTCGGTCATGCCCGGGACGTCCAGACGCGGCTCGAAGCCCAGGGCGGTGCGATAGAACGCGGCGGCCCTCTTCTGGTCGGCGACATAGAGAATGAAATGGGCTGTCCGGATCATGTCCTGCTCCTCTCGCGGTTTCGGTCCTTCTCAGACGATCATATCACACCCTGCCAGCCCTTCGTCATTCTCATCCGCTTCGGGAAACGGACGAACGTTGTTTCCGTGGGGCCGGCATGATAGCCTGAACTGGTACTGTACCTGATCTCAGCCAGCAACACCGGAGGGAGAGAGGCACCTTGACGGAATACGCAAAGCGGCACGACACATCGATCGGGTTCTTCGACGGCGGTGGCGTTCGCGACAACGTCCTTCGCGGGGCGCTGATGAAAGGCCCGGTGGCGCAATGACGGCGTTCATCCGGCGCTGGTGGCAGTTCCTTCGGGAGCGGCACGACCCGTTCGGCATCACGCTCACCGTCGCGGCCTTCTACGGCGCGAACGTGATGATGGGCCGTCCATCGGATCCCGGCTTCGCCTGGAACCCGGCTCGGCTCGCCGCGGGATTTGCGGTCGTCTGGCTGGTGTTTCTCCACATGCGGTTGTTCGACGAGGTGAAGGATTACGCCGTCGATCGCGAACACAACCCCGAACGCCCCCTCGCGCGAGGCCTGATTGAGCTCGGCGAGTTCGGCACGGTGACCCTTCTGGTGATTCTCGTCGAACTTTCTATAGCGGCAAATATGGGCTGGTCTTCGTTCACGACGATGGTCATGACCTTGTGCTTCACCCTGATGATGCGCATGGAATTCTTCGTCGGCGACTGGATGCGGCCGAAGCTCGAGATCTACGCGATCACGCACACGTTCTCGGCGACCATGCTCGGCTTTCTCTCGTTCTCGATGGCGACCGGCCGCCCGCTCGTGGCATGCGGCGAGGGCTTCGCCCTCTTCGCCCTCGGCAACTGGTTCGTCTTCAACGTGTTCGAGTTCGGACGCAAGACGTTCGGTCGTGAAGAGGAGCGCGACGGCGTCGACTCCTACTCCCTGCGCCTGAAACCGGCCGGGGCCGTCGTCCTGCTCGTCGTGAACATGCTGATCGGGTACGGCCTGCTGGCCGCGGCCTCGTCATTCATCTTCCCGGCCTGGCCGAAGATGCTGCTCGGCGGCGCGGGGGCGCTCGTCCTCCTCGTCATCCTCGCCGGCATCCGATACGCGGCGTCGCCGACGGCGACCGGGGCGAAGCTGTACCGCGGCATCGTGACCCTCTATCTGCTCGGCTACCACATCGCCATCCTCGCGGGCGTCATCCGCGCCTGGGCGCCCCCCGGCCCCTGCGGCATGTGAAGATGAGAGGCCAATCCGCATGAATGCCTGGTATGCGACGCTGAATCGGCCTCCGCTCACCCCGCCGAACTGGGTGTTCGGCCCCGTCTGGACCGTCCTGTATCTGATGATCGCCGCGTCGCTGTTTCTGTTCTATCGCAACGCGAAGGAACCTGTGCCGATGCGGATCAACGTATTGATAGGCACCCATATTGCAACGAATCTCGCCTGGACGCCGCTGTTTTTCGGGAGGCAGAATCCCGCGGCGGCCCTGGTCGATATACTTGTCCTCGTCGCCACGCTGGTAGCCTTGATCGCCCATTTCCGCCGAAAACACCCGGTCTCGGCGCTCCTGCTGATTCCCTACCTCCTCTGGGTGACCTTCGCGACCTACCTCAACACCGGTTTCTACCTGCTCAACAGATAAGGAGACTCTGCGATGACACACCGTATCATCACCCCGAACTCGATGACGCCGGCCGAAGCCGCCCCCATCACGGGCGGAAAAGGCGCGAACCTCCTGCGCCTCGTCGCGGCGGGGGCCGAGGTGCCGCCCTTCGTCATCGTCTCGAGCAACTGCTTCGATGCGTTCATCCGGGAGTTCCGCGCCGAGTTCGATGAGGTCGTCCGGGGGCTCAACGGCTCGAGCCCGATGACGGTCGCCGAAACCTCGAAAGCCGTTCGCGACTGTATCGTCTCCCATCCTCTTCCGCAGTACATCGCCGATGAGATGTACTCGGCCCTCCGAGCCCAGATCGGAACCGACCCGTTCGTGGCCGTCAGGTCCAGCGCCCTGGGGGAAGATTCCAAAGAGTTCTCCTACGCGGGAATGCTCGACACCTACCTGTTCTGCCGCACCGAGAGCGAGATCGCCCTCGCGGTCGTCAACTGCTGGGCGTCGATGTACTCCGACCGGGCCGTATCCTACCGGTTCATGCGCGGCATTTCCCAAAGCGGCATCTCGATGGCCGTCATCGTCCAGGAGATGGTCGACGGCGTCGCATCGGGTGTGACGTTCACCGTCAACCCGCAGACGAAATACGCAGACGAGATCCTCATCAACGCCGTCTGGGGCCTGGGCGAGGGGCTGGTGTCGGGCGGCGTCGACGCCGACCGCTTCGTGGTGCTCAAGAAGGATGAGTTTCCGATCGACCAGTCCGAAATCGCGCACAAGGAAGAACGGGTCGTTTTCGACCGGGAGCAGGGCTACGGCACGATCGAGGAAAAGATTCCCTCCGAAGAGGCCTCGAAACCCTGCCTCACGGAGCAGCAGATCAAGTCCGTAGCCGCCGTCTGCGCGCGGATCGAACGCGAATACGGCGGCGTGCCGCAGGACATCGAGTGGACCGTCGGCCGCGACGGCCGCGTCAAGATTCTCCAGGCCCGGCCGATCACGACCATCGACAAACCGTGGCCCTCGGAACGGCCCTACGTGACGCTGTGGGATAACTCGAACATCGTCGAGAGCTATTCGGGCGTCACGACGCCGCTGACATTCTCGTTCGCCCTCAATGCGTATCATAACGTCTACGTCCAGTTCTGCCAGGTCCTCGGGGTGCCCGAGGAGATCATCAGGAAATACGATTTCAACTTCGGGAACATGCTCGGCCTGCTGAACGGCAGGATCTACTACAACCTGAAGAACTGGTACCGCCTCGTCTCCGTGCTGCCGGGATACTCGTTCAACTCCCGGTTCATGGAAGGCATGATGGGGGTCAAGGCGACGTTCGACTTTTCGACCGAGACGCACGAAGAACGGAAGCAGGCGGGCTTCTTCCGCCGCTGGTTCATCGAGCTCCCCCGCATGGGATGGGTCGGGGTGAACCTGGCCTGGAAGTTCTGGACGATCGACGCCGAAGTCAAAAAATTCATGGATATATACACAAAAATGTATAACAAATACAAGGATTTCGACTTCGACGATCAGCCTGCGCACCGGCTCGTCGACATCTACAACGAGCTCGTCACCACCGTGCTGGGAAACTGGAAAGCCCCGATCATCAACGATTTCATGGCGATGATCTTCTATGGCGTCCTCAAATCGCTGATCGGGGCCTGGCTCCCGAACGCCGAGCACTCGCTGCAGAACGACCTCGTGGCGGGCCAGGGCAACGTCGAAAGCACCCTGCCGATGCGGGCCATGCAGAAGATGGCCCGGTTCATCAAGGCGCACGCGCACCTCGCGGGTCTGTTCCAGACGCTCGATGCGGCGACCCTGAAGAACAGGTTCATTGCCGGGCCTGCTTCGGAACCGGGCGCGTCCGCAGAGGAACGCGAACTTGCGGCGCAGATCAAGGCGTATCTCGACGAGTTCGGCTTCCGCACCATGAACGAGCTGAAGCTCGAGGAGCCCTCGCTGAACGAGAAGCCCGAGTTCCTGTTCAGCATGCTGAAGAATTACTCGGCCGGCGCACTTCCGCCCGAGGAGGACACGGGCATGCAGGAGGCGAAGAAACGTGAGGCCGCCGAGAAGCGTGTCGAGGAGGCTCTGCGCGATCAGACGATCTGGGGTTTCATTCCCAAGCTGTCGATCATGAAATTCGTCACGGAGTATGCCAAAAAGGCGGTCGCGGTGCGCGAATATCAGCGGTTCGCCCGCACCAAGATGTACGGCTTGGCCCGGCGCATCTACATCGGCATCGGCCGGCGTCTCGCCGAGCGCGGCGTGATCGACCATCATGAAGACGTGTTCTATCTGCATAAGGACGAAATCATGTCCTTCGTCGTCGGAACGGCGGCCAGCCAGAAACTGCGCGAGCTCGCCGCGATCCGCAAAGCCGAGTTCGACGTCTACCGGCAGATGGACGAGTTGCCCGACCGCATCGAAACGAAGGGCATCGTCTACACGAACGATCTGACCAGGAGCGTGCTGAAGGTGCAGCAGAGCGACGACCCGAACGTGCTGCAGGGCATCGGGGGCTGTTCCGGCGTCGTGCGGAAGCGGGTGAAGGTCATCCTCAACCCCAGCGACGACATGAACCTGAATGGGGAGATTCTCGTCGCCGCCCGCACCGACCCGGGCTGGGTGCCCCTGTTCGCCACGGCGGCCGGTCTGCTGATCGAGCGGGGAAGCATGCTTTCCCATTCGGTCATCGTCGCCCGCGAGCTCGGCCTGCCGGCGATCGTGGGTATAACGGGCATCACGAAACGCGTGAAGACGGGCGATCTGGTCGAGATGGACGGAACGACCGGCATCGTGCGAATCATCGAGCGTGCTGACGAGGCTGGAGTATGAGCGAAGAGGACGCGCAGAGAGCTTCCCCGTTCTTCGCGGCCTGCGCCAGACTGCTGGTGCGGCATCGCACCGTCCTGTTCGTCCTGACCGTCCTCAGCGTGCTCGCCGGGTTGCCGTTCGCGACGCAGATTCGCATCGACAACAGTCTCGAAATGTGGTTCCTCGAGGACGATCGGACCCTCGTCGAATACCGCGAATTCAAGGAAAAATACGGGAACGACGAGGTCATCCTGGCGCTCGTGGATTGCGGCGGGCCAGGCAGAATCTTCGAACCGCAACGGCTCCAGGAACTGTGGAAGGTCTCAAAAGCGATCGAAGCCGATGAGACGAACTTCCGGCGCGTGCTCAGCATCGGGGTGGCGCCGTATATCGGTCTCCAGGGCAGCGATACGCTGATCGTCGAGGACCTGATCACCGCCGATGTCACCTCGGCGGCCGATGCCGAGGCGATCCGTGAGAAGTTCCTGAGCGACCCTCTGAAAAAGAAGCTGCTGACCGACATGTCGCAGCGATACGCCGTGCTGCTGATCGAACCGGTGGCGACGAAGGAAATGGACGTGCGTCGCCCCCTGATGATCGCGGCGGTGCGCGAAAAACTGCAGGGATTCTCCTACAGGCTGGCGGGAATGGGCGTGATGTACGACGAGTTGAACCGGCTCAGCATCAGGGACGGTATCGTATTCTCGCTGATATCGAATTTCGTCATCGCCTTCGTCATCTTCCTTCTGTACCGGTCGAAACCGTTCCTGGGCATCGTCGTTCTGGTCATGATGCTCGGCGGCGGGTGGTTCATCGGCTTCTACGGCATCTTCCGGCAGAATTTCAACATGGTCACGATCGTGCTGCCGACCCTGATGATGATTCTGTCGATCTCGGACGTTGCCTACGTCTACAACAACTACGTGTTCAACAGGGCAAAGGTCGAGGAGAACCGGGAAAAGGGCCTCGAACAGGTGTTCGGCGAGTGCCTTTCCCCGTGCCTGTTCACGTCGATCACCAATGCGTTCGGCTTCTGGTCGATCATGACCAGCCCCATGGCCGTGCTGAAGGGCTTCGGCTTCTTCGCCGGAATGGCCTGCATGGCTGAATACGTGCTGTCGATGGTCGCGGCCGCGTTCGTGCTCGGCCTGTTGAAACCCGGGACGGAACTGGAACTGCGGCGTCCTTTCTCGGGCGTCGTCGACTCGTGGGTCAGGCTGATGCCGAAACACTACAAGCTCATCATGGGCCTGCTCGCTGTGGCGACGGTGTTCGGCTTCGCGGGTATCGCCCACCTGGAAGTGGACACGTATTCGATGGGGTTCCTCCATCCGACGAATCCGGTTCGCGTCGACAGCGATGCCGTCGAACGCGATTACGGCAACTACCTGCCGCTCGAAATCCGGCTGATGACGGGAAAACCGGACGGCATCAAGGAACCGGAATTTCTCGCAAGGCTTCAAAAGGCGCATGTCGAGCTTGAAGCCGTTCCCCGGGTTCAGCGAGCCGCGTCGATTCTCGACGTGCTGTGCAAGCTCAATCAGGTGATGAGCGACGGCGCGACCGCTTCCTACCGGCCGCCCGACTCGTTCAACGCGGCGAGCCAGTTGCTGATGCTGTATGAGTCCGATCCCGACAACGATCTCGAACACATGACTGACATGCCGAACTACAGCGAGGCGCGGCTCACCGTGCGCCTGCCGATGGTGAGCGCGGCCGGCCTTCGCGAGTTCGAGGGAAAGGCCGCGGAGCTTCTGGGGCGGATCTTCGACGGCACGGGCGTGACGATCCGGTTCGGCGGTTACGTTCCTCTGTATGCCCGTATCATCAACTATATTACGACCAGCCAGATCACGAGCTTCGGGACCGCGCTGTTCTTCATCTTCCTCGCGATGGCCCTCCTGCTGAAACGGCTCGATGCGATCTGGCTCGGCATCATTCCCAACGTATTCCCCATCATCATGACGATGGGTATGATGGGGTGGCTTGGCATCCGTCTCGACATCGCGAGCGTCACGATCGCCTCGATCGCGCTCGGCATCGCCGTCGACGACACGATCCACGAGTTGTTCCTGTTCTACGAGCCGGCGCGGCGCAACCTCGACCCGGTCGAGTCGATCAGCGAATCTCTCATCGAGGCGGGTCCTGCCGTTATAGCGACTTCTATCATATACGCCCTCGGCTTTTCCGCCCTCATCTTCGCCAGCATCAAGTCCGTCATCCTGTTCGGCGGCCTGCTGGCCCTGACGATTGTCTTCGGCATGCTCTGCGAAATCACCATCATGCCCGCCCTCATCTGCATGTTCCGCACCCACCTCGACCGCGGCCGCCAAAAAGAATAAAAGAACGAATCCGCAGATGACGCAGATGGAGAACGAAGATGACTGATGCAGGCTGGAATTCGCGATGACACATCGGCGACGATCTGTTCGACTCCATGAATACGATTATTCCTGGCCGGGCGCGTATTTCATCACAATACGCGCCTATGACCAGAGGCATATATTCGGGGAGATCGTCGACGGAATGCTGAAGACCTCCGATGAAGGGCGGATCGTCCAATCATTCGAAACGATGAATCCATCGATCCCATCAGGACATACATCATGAAGAACCCCAAACGATGGGATGTGGATGAGGAAAATCGTCAGAACATGCGCAGGAAAGATGTTGTTGCAGAAGACGCCCTGCCATGGAATACATGAGTGATCGCGAACCCTGTAGAATGGATGTTGATCAGACGTTTGTCAGGCTTTTGTAGGGCCGGGTTTGAAACCCGCCCTGACGCCAACCCCTATCTGCCAGAACACGATAAGAAAGGAAATCAACGATATGGGAAACAAGCCGGCGGTTGTATATAGTAACGTATGGGAAGATCCCGAATTGAACCGGCAGGCGTTGCAGGTGAAGCCGGGGCAGTCGGTTCTTTCGATCACGTCGGGCGGGTGCAACTCGTTGTGCCTGCTGCTCGAGGACCCGTCGCGGGTCGTGTCGATCGATCTGAACCCGGCCCAGCTTGCGATGCTCGAACTGAAGCGAGCGGCGATCATCGAACTCGACTACGAGGACTTTCTCGAGGCGATCGGCGTCCCATTCTACGGCAAGCCGCCGCGTCTGTCGGGGCCGCAGCGGCTCGAACTGTACCGGAAGGTTCGGAAGCACCTTCCCGCCTCGGCGGCGGAGTTCTGGGACGAGAACCCGCAGATCATCGAAAAAGGCGCCTTCTGGTGCGGGAAGGTCGAGGCGTTCTTCGATCTCTACCGGAAAATCCTGGGCTGGCTCTACGACTTTTCCGACATGGAGGCCCTGTTCCGATGTTCCGACCTCGCGGCGCAGCGGAAGCTGTATCGCGGCATGAAACGCCGGAAATGGCGGTTCCTGAACAGCCTGCTGCTGAACAAGTTCGTGCTGAGTCTCGTCAAGGGCGCCCACTCGTTCGCGATGGTCGAGGACCCGGACCTGGCGAGCAACCTGAGCCGGAAGATCGACAAGGGGATGACCGACTTTTTCAATCCCGATAACTATTTTATGGCGCTGATGCTGCTGGGCGGCCACTGGTCGCGCCAGGCGATGTCGCCGTATCTTCTCGAAGCAAACTGGCCGAAGATGAAGGCGAACATCGGCCGCCTCGAGGTCTTCCAGGGCACCTGCGGCGACGTGCTGAAGAAATACGGCCCCGCAAGCTTCGACGCCCTCCAGATGTCGAACATCTTCGAGTGGATGGAGCACGATTTCTTCAACGGCGTCATCCGTGAGCTCATCGACCTGAGCCGCCCCGGCGCCCGCCTGTGCTGGCGCTACACCCTGGCCCGCCCCCGCCAGCTCGACGCCGCCAACTCGGACCGCCTCATCGCCGAGCCCGACCTGGCCGGCCGCCTCTTCGCCATCGACCGCTCATTCATCTACGAGAGCTTCCACGTCTACCGGCTGAAATCCTGACGATGCACGCCACGCAAACCCGCCGAAAGGCGGGTTCGCTGTTTCAGGGGCAGAGGATTATTCCTGCTGTTTGATGCCGTCGGAGCGGGGCGCCGGAACTTCTCTGGCGACCACCGAAGCTTCGCAGGCGGATTCCTGCTTTTCGGCATCGTGCGACGTGCGTGTCAGAAGGTCGGAGCGGAATTTGGGATACACTTTTCCCAAGTCAATCATCAAGATCTCCCAATGGGCGGGGGATGTCTCTGTTGCCCGCCGAATTTTCTCTCTGCGTTTTATATACTGAAAAAATGAAAAAACGCAACCCGCGGGCGGCCGGTTATTCAGCCGGCCTGCCCATGTCGATGTCATCGATGCCGTTCGCAGCTGCATACGCGCGGGCCTCGGCCTCGTCGGCGAAGACGCGAATGACGTCGAACTCGCGCCAGGCGCGTTCGCCGTCGATCTGCAGCTCGATCACCCGGCGCTGAACCATGCCCTGGTCGGGCGGGGCGATGTCGAGCAGGCAGATGCGGGGCCCGCCCATGGCGCGGCATTTCTGGCAGTTTTCCGGACCGCGCTTGCAGTGCGACAGGAATATCAGTCTGATGATATGGTGAGGCATCGGATCGTTCCTCTTTGCGTCTTCAGAGATGCTTTCTGTGTGCGAGCCAGCAGCAGGAGACAGCGACATCGGTGCGGTTCTCTCGCCGACAGTGTCATCTGCGGCCAGGAAGTTGTTCGAGACAGCCAGGAGCAGCATGAACAACAGGATTCTCCGTGCAGGTTGTGGAAAACGTCCGCAGGAATCGGCCATTTGAGCCTCTTGTTTCTCTCCACACGTTTCTGAGGGATGCGGTCTCTAGATCATCGTCATGCAAGTATGATGAATTTGGGGCCAAGAGGCAACCGGGAAGCGGGAAATCCGGGTGCAAGATTGAAAAGGACGAGCCTTTGTGTTATTTCGGTGAAACGATGCAAAAGGGATATCTTCTGGCACGGAAGGCATTGTTCGCCGCGTTTGCCCTTCTTCTTTTCATCGCATATTACCCCTGCATCCATGAGCACTCCTGCATCGGTCACGGGAGAATCGTCGAGCCCGTTGCTTCCGACAGCGACGGCGATTGTCCGCAATGCCTCTTTCAGGAGATCCCTGGGAGCGCAGGAGCCGACCAGATTATTCTCCAATGCGAGTTCCACCTCGCTCAGCGAACGCCCCCGGTAACGGAACTCGTTTCAACCGAATGTGTTTATTTTCCGGGGTTCCCGAGGCCTCCTCCGGTCTTCTGATTCATTCACCTGTTTTTTCGCTGCGGCCGGCGTCAAGCTGGTCGTATGCCATTTCACGGCGATGAACGGAAACTGGAGGAACGGCGCATGCCGATCAAGCATAAAATAGTATTTTTCATTATATTGATAACCCTGTCGTCCGCCGCTTTCGGCGGGCAGGAAGACAGAACGGCGAGACTGGAAGCCGACGTCGCAAGTCTGACGGAACTGGTAAAAAAGCTTTCCGCGCGGATCGAACAGCTCGAGAACGCGACGTCGTTTGAACGAGAAATCGCCGCTGCCGCGCCGACATCCCAACCCGTGCAGACCCGCCCCGCCGTTCAGAGTTCGGGCGGCTTTCAGAACATGAATCCGGATATCAGCGTTGCCGGGGTTGCGATCGGGAAGGCGTCGACGGACAAGCGCGACCCGGACCGGAACACGATCGGGCTTCACGAATCGGAGTTGGTGCTGACGAAAAGCGTCTCGCCCTATTCCCGCGCGAATCTGACCGTGGGTTTCCACGGCGATCACAGCGAGGTGGAGGAAGGGTACATCGATGTTGTCCATCTGCTCCCGGAAAAGATCGAGGCTCGCATCGGAAAGTTCCTTGTGCCGGCCGGATTCCTGAACACCGTCCATTCCCACGACTGGCCGATGGTCGCAAGGCCGCTCTCGATGAGGTATTTCACCGGCGACGAAGGCTTCGCGGAAAACGGCCTCTCTCTCAGCATGCCGATAGACCTCCGAAGCAAGACGTATGTGAAGGCGTCCGCCGACGTGCTGAATGGTTCGAACGAAGGGCTGTTCAACGACGGCCAGACACGGGTGGTCGGCGGCCGAATCATGAGCAATACGCCTCTGAACGACCGCGACGACATGAACCTCGGGCTGAACCTCCACCAAGGCGCGTGGAACACGGCGGGCGATCTCGATTCCCGGCTGGTCGGGGCGGACGTCATGCTGCGCCGTCGATTCAATCAGCACGATCGGTTCCTGCTCTGGGGCGAGTGGATGTGGAACCGTCGCGAGCAGCTTGGCCGCGGGGATCTCACTGCCGCCGGCTACTACCTCGGCGCGATGTACACCTTCAAGAAGGACCACAACTGGCATGTCGGCATCGAGTATGACTGCTCCGAGAAACCCGGGGACTCGCGGTTCAACGCAATCGCCCGGTCGGCCTTTCTCGGCTACTGGCTGACGGAGAATGACCGGCTTCAACTCCAGTTCCGCAACGTG
This sequence comes from Candidatus Ozemobacteraceae bacterium, assembly GCA_035373905.1. Lineage (NCBI taxonomy): Bacteria > Candidatus Rifleibacteriota > Candidatus Ozemibacteria > Candidatus Ozemibacteraceae > Candidatus Ozemibacteraceae bacterium. Next base: position 109,699 of record DAOSOK010000004.1, read on the forward strand.
CGCGACCCGTTTGAGCAGACCGTCGCGAACGAGCTGCTGTTCGAAGTCATCTGGGGAATGGGGCCGCACAAGCCCCACCTGGCTAACTTTTGACGCCCGGCGCGACCCGTCGAATCCGCTTCTTCGCAGGAAGAAGAGCACTGATGGAGGAATAGAAATATGAATATAAATATATCGATGAAGATTATTACCCTGCTGTGTCTTTTCGTCATGCCCGCAGTGGCCGGCGGCGCCGCCGTCGAGGTCGTCACCACGACGACGGACCTTCAGGCGATCGTCAAGGCCGTCGGCGGCGACCGCGTCAGGGTCGTGTCGATCGGGAAGGGAAACGAAGACCCGCATTTTGTCGAACCGCGGCCCAGTTTTCTGATGACGCTGAGCCGGGCTCGCCTGCTGTTCTGCATCGGACTGGAACTCGAAATCTGGCTGAAGACGCTCATCGAGGGGGCCCGCAACCTGGCGATCCAGCCGGGAAATCCCGGCTACGTCGACTGTTCGCAAGCCGTCGATGTGAAGGAAATCCCGCAGGTCCGCGTCGATCCGTCGATGGGAGACGTGCATCCCCTGGGCAACCCCCATTACTGGCTTGATCCGGAGAACGGCGTCAGGATCGGCGCTCTGGTGGCCCAGAAACTGTCCGAGACGGACCCTGCCGGCGCGGATGAATACAGGAAGAACTTCGAGGCGTTCAAGACGGATCTCGAAACGCGTATTCCCGGATGGAGGGCGGCGTTTGCCGGTCTCGCGAACCGCGCCGTTGCATGTTTCCACAGCTCCTGGGTCTATTTCACCGATGCGTTCGGCCTGAAGATCGTCGGGTATGTCGAGCCCCGCCCGGGCGTGCCGCCGACTGGACGCGAACTCGCGATGTTGGTTTCCTCGATGAAAGCCTCCGGCGCCAGGTTGATTCTCCGCGAGCAGTATCATTCCGACCGCTTCGCCAACATGGCGGCCGGGAAGGCTGACGGGAAGGTCCTCGTGTTGCCGGCTTCTGTCGGCGCCGAGTCCGGGATCCGGACATACGCCGATCTGATCGACGCCGTCGTCCGTCGGGTTGCCGAAGGATTGAAGGAACTGCAATGAATTGGGTGGAATTCGATCGGGTCAACCTCGGCTACGGCCACCAGAGCGTTGTCGAGGAGGTGAGTTTCGCCCTTCCCGTCGGCTCTTCGGTCGGCCTCGCCGGGCCGAACGGTGCCGGCAAGACAACGGTCCTGAAAGCGATGCTGGGTCTTCTGCCGGTCAGGAGCGGCCGTATCGCCAGAGACCCGGCCTATCGCCGGGCGACGGGGTATGTCCCCCAGCGCGGAACGATAACGGAGGTGTTCCCCTTTACCCTCGAGGAGATCGTCGAGATGGGGTTGTATGGAAAGATGCGGCCCTGGGCGGTTCCGAACGGAGCGCATGCCGAGATGGTCCGTGCGACGCTCGAGCGCCTCGGTTTGGCGGCGTTCGCCGACAAGCACTTCCGTGACCTGTCGGGCGGCCAGAAACAGCGTGCGCTGCTTGCTCGAGCGCTTGTTTCCGAACCGGGCATCCTGGTTCTCGACGAGCCGACCTACGGCCTGGATCTCGCGCAGACCCAAGGCTTTTTCGAGCTTCTGGCGTCGTTTCGGAAGGAACGGAGTCTCTCCCTGATCATCGTTTCGCACAACCTGCACGAACTCGTGATGCATTGCGAGTATCTTCTGCTTCTCCACCAGGGCCGGCTTGCCTATTCCGGGCCGGCGAAGGCCCTGTCGGATGACCTCCTTTCTCGGATCTATGGAATGGAGATTCGCCTGCAGGGCGGAACGCCGGAGGTGATCCATGGTTGATCAGCCGGGATTCTTCGAGCTCATCGGTTTCTTTCACGACGCTCTCGTCGTTTCCCTCCTGACCGGAGCCATTCTCGGTCCCGTCGGACTGTTCCTGCACCTGCGCGGGAGCCTGTTTCTCGGTGCGGCGCTGCCGCAGTTCGCCGGTTTCGGTTTCGTCGTCGCATCGGTGCTTGCGATTCCGGAATGGATCGCATCTTCGGTAACGATTGTCTTTTTTGCAGTGGCCGCGGCGTTCAAGCCCCTGCGGAAATTCGACGGGATGACGCTGGAGGCGATGATCGGTCTCGGATATACGGCGGCGATGGGGGGAATCGTCCTGCTGCTCTCGCTGACGAAGGCGGAGGGCCATGCCGCAGAGTTGCTTCTCAAGGGAAGCATGCTTGCCGCCACCTGCCGGGATACGCAGATACTGTCGTGGTTCGGCGTGCCGCTGGTCCTGCTGTTGTATCTTTTCCGACGCCGGTTTTACCTGGTTTCGCTCGATCCCGAGACGGCCGGCACCATGGGCATACGAGTTGAAATATATGAAATAGTATTATTCGCAGCTCTCGGAATGGCGATCATGCTGACGCTGACGGAAGCCGGCGCCATGGCTTGCTTCGGCTTTCTCCTGCTTCCGCCCCTGATCGCACTGACCCTCTGCCGGCGGGTGGGAACGCTGTTCCTGGCTTCGATGACGATCGGGGCGGTCGGCGCGATCAGCGGCGTCTGCCTCGCCCTGAAAACGGATCTTCCCGTCGGCCCGGCGATGGTTCTGGCCCTGCTTTGTCTCTGGCTGGCCGCTCTCGTCTTCCGGGGTGTGCGAAAACCTTCCTGAAGGCTTTTCCTGTGTTACCATGAAGATACTTCAACGAGGGGAAGGCAGATGAATCCGTTGCGGCGAACGACATTGCTGGTGCTGGTTCTTCTGGTCGCGTTCGCGAGCGGGGCCATCCCGCTTGCGGCTGCGCAGGCGGACCGGGCGGGCGCGGGCGGCGTTCTGCAGAAGCTGCCCGAAAAAGCCGACGCGCTGCTCGTGAAGGCGGCCGTCGTGATCCAGAACCGCGCAAAGGTCTTCGCCGAACACCTCAACGCGGGAACCCACGTGCGGCTCAACATCAGCCACGGGTTTTACGACCGCAACCTGCGGCGACTGTTCATCATGTTCGACGGGGCTGCCACCTTCACCGGGAAGCTGCCGTTCCCCGACGACCTCTCGGACCGGTACTTCACCAGCGATTCCGATATCGCATGGGACCTCACCCTGTTCTCGATGAAGCGCAGCGGCGGGAAGATCGGCTTCCGTTTCCAGGGCGACGTCGTGGTGTTTCTCGACCGGCTCGTCTACGACCTCGCCAAGGAGTTCATCGACATTGCCGGGGGCGTTGCGTTCATGAAGGCCGCCGAAACGCTGTGCGGCTTCGCGACCGAGTTCAATGCGCGGCTCGTCGCCCAGGCCGTGACGAAAACGTTCGCCTCGTTCTCCAAGGAGTCGTTGTCGACGATGGGGGCGGAGTTCGTCGCCAACGCCGTTCAGCACGACTCCCACCGGATCAGAGACCTCGTCCGGGAGGCGGTCACGAACGGGAGCTTCGCCGACTTCTGCTGCGTCGCCATCATCCGGGCCGGTATCGACCAGACCGGCGGTCTCGCCGGCGCGACGCTCGGCGCCATGGCCGGCTCGGCCGTCGCTCCCGGGGCCGGCAGCGTGATCGGCGCCTTCATCGGGCGTCGCATCACGGTTTCTATAGCGCATACGATATCCTACAAGCTCACGGTCGAAGGCCCCATGGAAGTGTGCCTGCGGCAGATCCGGAAGGAGTGGCGGCGGCTGAAGGAACGGTCCGACGACCAGATTGCCGCCGGCCGGATCGCCAGCCGCGAGAAGTTCATCCTTGGCCGGGTGAAGCGCGAGTTCGACGAGAACCGCTACGAAACCCTCGACAAACTGATCGCCCGCGTGTCGACATTCGATACGGCCGACCTGCCCGCCTTCGTTTCCCTGCTGAGCCAAATCCGCGAAATGCTCGCCTTCAAGCTCCTTCAGAAGGGCGACTGGTATGCCTCCAAGAAGTTGCTCCAGATGAAGACCGCGATGCAGAAACTCGGTCTCGCGGCTGCCGTGGGCTTCGACTGAGTCCTGCAGAAGGCAGAATCACCGGTCACCCGGAGCCTGTCGAAGGGTGCGAGGCGTTCGTGCTTCGACAGGCTCAGCACAAGCGGCAAGAGCGATGCTGCTGTCGCGGCAGGACGATGGTTACAGGAGTTTTCTCGCCCAGGTGCCCGAACGGTACCGGACGTGAAATAAAATCGCTTTTACGATAGATTCGGCCGCCATGCCGATGAAACAGCCGATGAGGCCCATGCCGAGTTTCACGCCAAGGAGCCAGGCGAGTGGGATGCCCGCGAACCAGAAGGTGGAGAGCGTGATGAGGCTGACGCACAGCGCGTCCCCGCCGGCCCGTAGCGTTCCGGAATAGACGACGATCACGGCCTCGAACGGCAGGACCAGGGTGAACCACCGGATCAGCCGCAACGACTCGGCCGCGACCAGCGGCTTGACGGCGAACAGCGCCAGGTAGGGGCCGGCCGCGACGAGGCCGAGGACCCCCATGCACAGCGCCGAAAACAGCGACAGGGCCGTCGAGCGGCCGACCGCCATCCTCGCCCTGCCGGGGTGTCCGGCGCCGAGATGGCGGCCGACGACGATCGAAGCGGCGGTTCCCAGGGCCCCGAGCGGGATATATCCCAGGCCCCGCACGCCGTGATACATGAAGTAGGCGGCCATCGCGTCCGCGCCGACCATCCCGACGATGCGGGTGTACATGAGCGATGCGGCCTGCCAGAAGAGGCCGTCAAGGGCGATGGGGCCCGCCAGGCGCGCGAGCCGGCCGGCCATGCCGATGCCGGCCGAACGGATATCGCGAAGGTCGAACCTGCGACCCTCGAACTCCAGGCGGCCGAACGCCCGCAGGGCGAGCCAGGCGCCGGCGACGTGAGCCGCGGCGGTCGCGATCGCCGCCCCCGTGATGCCGAGCATGGGCAGGCCGGCGTAGCCGTTGATCAGCAGGATGTTCAGCAGGGTGTTCACCACGACCGCCGCGACCGAGGTCACGACCGGGGTTCGCGTGTCGCCGAGCGCCCGCATGATGCCCGTCACGGCGAACATCACGAGAACGAACGGAAAGGTCCAGGCGATGATGCGCAGGAAACTCGCCGCCGGAACCGCGATGGCGGCGCTTCCGTTCGTCAGCCAGAGGCAGGCCGGCCCGGCAACGAGCATCATGGCCGCGCTTCCGGCGACTCCGATCAGGCCCATCAGGGTGAACGCAGAGCCTGTGAGCTCCGTCAGCCCGTCGGGATCTTTCGCGCCTCTGAGCTGAGCCGCGAGAATCGCCGCGGCCGATGCGACGGCGCCGGCGAGCGTCTGCGCGAAGAACAGGACCTGGCCGCCGACCCCGACGGCCGCGATCGCCGCTTCCGACAGCTGGCCGACCATCGCCCGGTCGAGCAGGGCGAGCATCGAGAACGCCATCGCCTGCAGGGCGAGCGGCCAGGCAAGCTGCCACAGCTCCGCGGCCGTGGTTCCTTTCGCGAACCGGCCGATCATGTCGGATGCCGAGCCCGTGCGGGCTTGCGGGGCGGGGCCGGCGGAGTCGTCATGGGCTTTATTTCGAGAGATTCATGAAGATGACGATGAGGATGACCAGCACCTCCACCACCAGGAAAAAGCGAAGGGCGGTCTGGCCGAACTTCACGCCGCAGCCGACCGCGCCCGGCTGTTCAAGGGGGGTGTGGGCTGTGGCGATCGTGACGACGCCGGCGGTGGCCGTCATCGTGTGGACGTGCTCGGACTGGCCGGGGACGAGCCGACAGCCGATGAGCTTCGAGAGCGTTGCCGCGCGCTCGTTCAAGAGCCCCAGTTTTTCCTCGAGAAGAGAGTCGCTGAACGGATAGACCTGACCGGACCGGTCTATCAATATCAGTTGATATTGATACCACTTCGACTCTTCGGTGGTGACGAGCGTGCCGTTGACGATGACGGAATCGACGTCGGCGAACCGCATATATTCCCTGACCGACCTGGTGAAGCCGAACTCGAAGTGGTAGTAAATGGCCTTCCTGCGCGTGTCCGCGAGGTAGTAGTTGTTGGTGAAACGCCTCAGGAACAGGAAAAGGATTCCCGCCCCGATCGCCCAGGGCAGAAATCGCAGAAACTCCGGGTCTGGCGGCGAATCCTCGCCTCCGATGTAGCCGATGAACAGAATGACGATGCAGGCGATCAGGGAAAGGAACGCCATCCCTTTCCAAAGCTGCTCCAGCGGCGTATCCAGATCGATCTTCACCGTCCCGGGAAGATCGCCGGCATCGTGTATGGGAATGTTCGATTGGGTCTGCATCTGGTGATTCCCTCCCGTTGCAGGGCATTCTAGCCCTTTTTGCACCCCACCTCAAATCCCCGGCGGGCGGCACGGAGTTGATCGATTGCCGGCTGAAAGGGCCATTGTCGCGGCTTGGAAGCGAGGGAAACGTTTGTCTTGCAATCATTGTTTCGTTAGTATCAAGGACATGGGAAGATTTGTTGCCCTCCGAATGTCGGGAGGATTGTCCGGAATTTTTTGTGTTCTCCTCGTTTTGGTGACAAACCTCGCAACTCCGCTTTGTGCCGATGCAGGCGGAGCCGAAGCGATGGTACCCGTGCAAGCCGCTTCCCCGGCAGACCCGATCGAATTCGTCTTCGAGGCCGGGGCGGCAACCTCGACCATCATGCCGGTGCCGGCCGACGGGCAGGTGTATCGGGTCGTGCATATCAACGGGCTTCCCTGCCTGACGATGCAGCATCCCGGAACCCCCGACCCGAACTGGCGGTTCGTCCTGTCTCGGGAGCTCTGGCCGGCGGAGTTCGGAGATGCCGTGATGACGATGGAATACATCGCCACCATGACGTCGATCAACTGGGTCCAGTATGATTCGCGGTTTCACGAATTCCATCGGATCGACGACGCGATGCTGGGCATGGGCCAGGAGAACGATTCGGTCCTGGCTCTCAGCTGGGGGAACCGGACGACCGGGCTGTACGGGTATGTGAAGCAGATCTATGTCTTGCCCAAGGTCGGCTTTCATCGCCGTCTGGCCGGATACGCCGATTTTCAGATGCATGCCGAAACCGATGCCCCGCTGGGCTTGCGCCGGATCGTCCTCAGGATAACCCCGCTCACGGCCGCCGACCAACCCGCTTCGACGCCGCGTCTGCTCGATTTGGTCGAGCGCATGTATCAGCGGTTGCTCGGCCGGAGCCCGACGGCGTGGGAATGGCAGACGCTGGAGGACGCATTCCAGCACTCACGTCTCCGGCTCCGCACGCTGTTGCGCAACCTGATCAAAAGTCGGGAATATCGGCGCATGAACGTCTTCCCCCTGGACAATACGCGGGTCATCAGGCGTCTGTTCTGGTGCGCATGTCGGCGGCAGCCCTCGGTCGAGGAGATCGTGATGTTTCTCTCGCACATGCATAGAACATCCTTCGATTTCCCGGCGCTGATTTTCGTCGAAAAATACTATCTCGAGACGATCGAATCCATCCTTGCTGAATCGAGGTCCCGCTGAGTCGTGACTCCTTCGCAACCAGGCAGACCGTCCGCTGCAACCTCCCCGATGCTCCGGTTCCTCGTGTTCTTCCTGGTTTTCGTCGGCGTACCCCTGGCCTGCGCCTGGACGCTGTCCGCGTTTTACTACGATCGCGAGGAAAAGGCGCGGGCCGAAGCGTTTCAGCAGCGCATGGAACCCCTGCTGCCGAGGATCGCGGCGTACGCCGACGTGCCGCTCCAGCTCAGGCGCCATTTCGGCCATTTGCGCGATTTTTTCATCCGCCGCCGTTTTGAGCCGGAAGCCTGGCCTCGCGTCGTGCGGAGATTGTCGCAGCGCTGGGGATTCGCCTGGGACGTCTACCAGTATTCGGCGAACGGCGAATTGGTCACCCCTCGGACGATGCGGGTCAAAGCCCGGACGATCATGGCAAGATTCTGGCGGTATCTATTGTGTGGTGACTACAATAGTATTCAGGGGCAGTTGAACGCAGTCAGGGCGCTGTTCGGGCAAAAATACATCGGTATGCACCACCAGCGCGAAACCCTCATCCGGTTTCGCGGCCAGACCGGCCAGGGTTATGTATTTTGGGATATAGATCCTTTCAGCAGCGAGGGCGGGTTGCTCTTCGCATGCTGGGACCCGCCTTCGCCCATCACTCTTCTCCGCCATGCCCTTCCCGGGCTGCATCTTCCGCCGGGAGCCCGGCTGTTCGCCCAGCACCGTGACGGGGTTCTCATCCCTCTCTGGGGCGACCCGGCCTCGGCGGCCATGGAACTGCTGCCTCATGCGGTTGCAGCCGGTCATCATCCCTTCCAGCGGCTAGACGACCGTACCTGGCTTCGCATGTCCGCCGGTGATTACACCTACTTTCTCGGCGTCGTGGAATCTCCTCTTGATGGGCCGCTCACACGGCTTCCGGCGCATGCGTTCATCTTTCTCGCCGGGTTCGCAGGGTTGCTCTGGGGAATCCGGTGGATCGTGCTGGGGCGCGATACCTGGGTGTCGATTCGCGTAAAGCTGCTGCTGCTCTTTCTGTATGCTTTGGCCATCCCTTTCATGGTGATTCTCGCCCTCTCCTACAGCACGTTCCTCGAAACCCGCCGGAGTATGATCGAGGATGCCCGCAAAGCGGGAGAGGATGCGCTCAAATCCGCCGATGACGGGTTTCTGTATGAGCCCCAGAGATTCCGAAGGTACATGGACGTCTATCGACAGCAGTTCCGGCAGCCTGCCTCGCTTGGACGGTTCCAGCAGCTGACCGCGATCGGCCTGGCCCGCCAGCATTTCCAGGAGCTGGCCTTGCGTGACGGGAGCGGGAAAGTGTTCATCGAAGCCGGCGGCCAGATGACCAGGGATGCCATCACGACCCGTGTCATGGACCAGATGTTCCGGGATGCGGCGCAGCAGTATGTGCCGGACCGGACCATCCAGACGGCCGAGCCGCCGAAAGCCGCCCTGAACGATTACATCGTTGAATCGATCACGGAAAGCAGCGAGATCGGCATTTCCGAGATCCTGAACTCGCCCGGAGGCGTGCGGGAACTGGTTTTTCCGAAGTTCGAGGTGTTCCTGTACTGGGATTTTTATTCCGAGCCTGACAGCCCAGCTGTTTTCATCGCCGGGTCCATTCCCAAGCTGAAAGTGCAACAGCGGTATCTTCAGCGGACATTCCTGACGCCACGGTCTCCGGGAGATCGTGGGATCCGTCTCTTTGCCGTCGAAGATGCGAGCGACCGCTGGAGTCCCGAGCCTGGGAGAAGCTCTGCAGACCTGCGATTTCTCGCCCTGCGGGTTCGCCAGGCGCAGGATGTCCAAGTCGACCGGCTCACCTGGCAGGGGCGCCCCTGGATCGCCGTCGGCCAGCCGGGCAGACAGCTTCAGGGGTATTCCCTGATCGCCCTGGTTCCCGAAGAGCCCATCCGGAAAACGCTTGCGGAGCTTCGCGGCACGATTTATCTCGGCCTGCTGGCAGCGTTCGTGATCACCCTGCTGCTGGGCTGGGTGCTTGCCGACACCTTCCTCGGCCCGATCGGAGGCCTGGGGCGCGGCCTGCTGGCGCTGAAGGCCCAGGACACGAAGTTCCGTCTCACGACCTTTCAGAAAGACGAGCTGGGCGATCTGTCTCATACCTTCAACGAGATGATGGAGACCCTCCAGGAGATGAACGCTGGGAAGCAGGTGCAGGAACAGCTGTTCCCCAAGGCACCCCTGACGCTGGGCGAGTTCCGCGTCACGGGCCTCTCGCGCCCGGCCACCCACCTTGGCGGCGACTACTTCGATTATGCGAAGATCAGCGAAGACCAGCTCCTGGTGCTGGTCGGCGATGTCACCGGCCACGGCATTCCGGCCGCGCTGATCATGGCCATGTCCAAGGCCATCGTCACCTCGTTCGCCGGCCCGACGTCGACGCCGGAAGACCTGCTGACCAGGCTGAACGCCACCATCACCTCGGTCATGCGCCGCAAGCGGCTGATGACCTTGTGCCTTCTCTGGGTGGACACCTCCAGCGGGGAGATCCGCTATTTCCAGCATGGGCATCCGCCTCTGCTGCTGTGGCGGCCCGACGGCACGGCGGAGATCGTCGAGGCGAAGGGATTGCCAGTCGGGGTGGGGCAGACGTTCAAGGTTCAGCCGGTTTCCGTTGTGTTGAATCCCGGCGAACGGCTGGTGATGTACACGGACGGCCTTGTGGAATCGCTGGGGACCGGCGTCGGCAACGATCTGTTCATCGAATTCCAGAAGTTCGTTGCCGGTCAGGCATGGCGGCCGCTGGACGAAGCCTGCTCGGGACTCCTCCAGGAGCACCCCTTCACGAAGACCGGCGCGGCACAACCCGACGACTTCACCATCGTCATTCTCGAGCGTGCGGCCCCTTCTTCGGAACGCGCTTCCTGAGGTTCATTGCGCCAGTTCCCCGGCGGAAAAGCGGCGCCGCGTCGGGGCGATCTTCATCAGGGGCGGGCCGATTCCCGATCGGGACCGCCGGTTTCCTCTACGTACAGGCTCCCTGCGCAGCACTCGATGACCTTGATGCGACTGCCCTTCTTCAGAAACCCTTGTCGGGTCGTGACATCCAGCTTCCGCCCATCGAAATCGGCTTTCCCTGACGGCCGGAGGTCCGTGGCCGCGACGCCTTCGCATCCCAGAAGGGAAGACAGATCGGGAGCGGCCACGTAGCCCTCTTCGCTCGTCATCTTGTGATTGAGGGCAAGCCAGCGCGACAGGACGCGGGGAAAGACGAACATGGTGAAGCATTTTCCCAGAAGCGTCGTGACGAGTAGGACCTCGAGCCAGAACATCCCGTCCATCTCAGGAGCCCGCGATCATTTGAGAACCGCCCAGGCGATGAAGCCGAAGAACGCGAGCACGAGCATGAGAACGAGCAGGGCGACCCAGCCCGGAATCTGAATGTTCGAAAGGTCCGCGGCGTTGGCGTTCAATGGGCGATGCGCCGAAGTAATGTTCACCTTGCCTGCCACTCCCGGCGTGATGTCATGAATATGTTCCGCTGTTCCCGGAACCAGCCGGCACTCAATGATCTTCGCGAGCGTCTCGGCCCGCTTGTTCAGAGCGGCGAGTTCGGATTCCCGGACCGAATCGCTGAACGCATGGATCTTGCCGCCCCGGTCGACGAGCAAAATCTGGTATTCATACCAGCGCGAATGTTTTGAGTGATGGATCGAACCATTGACGACGACCGCGTCGATGGCGGAGAACCGGAGATACTCGGTCACGGAGCGGATCATGGCAAGCTCGAAATGATAGAAGACCGCCTTCCGCTGCCGATCGACGATGTAGAAGTTGTCGGTGAACTTGCGCAGGGCGATGAAGACTCCGAGCGCGAGAAGCCCGGTCGGCAGATACTTCAGGAATGTCGGGTCGGGCGGCGTGTGCTTGCCGCCGATGAAGCCGATCTGGAGAATGAAGAAGCAGCCCACGCCCGACATGAATGCCAGGGCCGTCCAGGCAGATTCGAGAGGGGTGTCGAGGTCGACCTTCACCGTTTTCGGGAGAAGGGTGTCAAGATCCTGGTTGTTCGATGGTATCTGCATCCGTGCCGTTCCTCCCCGTTCCGCCATTGTAGACCGTTTTCTGGCCCTGCTCAACAGGCCTCTTCAGCGGCGGCGGCGAATTTGATACAATAAGACGTCGGCCGGGGCAATCCGTAGGAGGATTGCCCCGTTTGTGAAAACGGCCCGGCGCCGGTCGCACGCTCGGGCGCGTCGCTTGAAAGGAGCGAGTATGAAACGGTTGTGGTTCGCTGGAATCCTGGTCGCGGCTGTGATGTTCTTCGGACAAAGCCTCTGGGCCATGACGGCCGACGAGGTGCTGCAGGGCGTCGAGGACCGGTACGTCGGCAAAACATCGAAGGCCGACACCGACATGGTACTGATCTCCGCCGACGGCGGCAAGCGGACCCGCAAGCTCGACATCTACCGGCAGAAGGCCGACAACGACAACAAGGACAACTTCATCCACTTCCTGTCGCCGGCCGACATCAAGGACACGACCTACCTCGTGAACGAGAAGAACCGCCAGCGCGAAAAGCGCATCTACCTCTCGGCGATGAAGAACATCCGGCGCATCGTTTCCGACGATTACGGCATGGCCTTCGTTTCCAGCGACTTCACCTACGAAGATATGGATGACATCCACGCCTCCGACTACGCCTGCTCGAACCTGCGCGAGGAAAAGCTTGGCGAGGAGGCCGTCTGGGTCATCGACACCGTGAAGAAAGACGGCAAGACCAGCTACGCGAAGACCAACCTCTATGTCTCGAAAGACAAGATGGTCATCCTGAAAGCCGTCATGTACGACAAGAAAAACCCCGAAAAGGCGATCAAGGAAATGGTCGCGTCGAATCTCGAGAAGATCCAGGACATCTGGACGCCCAGGCTGGTCGAGATGAAGGACTTGCGCAAGAACACCTCGACCCAGCTCAAGATCAACGACATCAAATACGACATCCAGCTTGACGCCGAAACCTTCAGCGAACGCAACATGAAGAAAAGCTGATTCCCGTTCCGCCCCCCAATCCCGATCGCGCCCGACGGCACGGTTGGGATTTTTCTTTCCGTCCGTTTCGGCGAATTTCGGAGTCTGGGGAGAAATGCCGATGAGAGAGGTGAGAAAGACTCTGGAGGCAGACCACGCTCGACGTGTCGTTGGTTCCATTCGCCGGTCCGCACCGTTCGGAACGGCGGTGCGCAGCCATTTCCGGTAGCCGCCGGTCGGGGAAACGGCTTGCCGTGATTCTCTGCGCCCTTCTGGTTGTCGTGCTGCCCGCGCTGGTCGGTATCCGCGCTTCTGCCGGAATCGCCGCCACGGGCGCGGATATGGCTTCGACGGTGCCGGGCGCTCGCGAGGTGTTCCAGATGCCGCGCATCGTCATCGAGAAGGGCGACGACGGAGCGCCCCCGACGGTCGTCGCGCCGGTCGCGCCCGAGCCCGAGGAAAAGCCCGTGAAGCGGCCGACGATCACCGGCCGGCACTCCTGGAAATACAACACGTTCTCTTCCTACGACCAGCTTCGCATCGATCTCGAGCAGGAAGGCGCGAAGGGGCAGAAGGCGCTCGTCAGCATCAACGGCCTCTACTACCAGGAGGAGGACAACAAATCCTGGAGTTCGTATCTCGGCGAGAGTTACTACAAGTTCAAGGCCGGCAACTTCGACGTGAAAAGCGGCTTGCTGGTCGATACCCTCGGCAGCGGCGACAAGGTCTCGTTCGTCGACAAGATCAATTCGCGCCGCTACCATAACGGCCTCGCCAACGACTACAACCGCGACAAAAAAGAAGTTCCCGCTATAAAAACCACTTACTATATAAACAAGAAGATGAGCTGGGACTTCCATTACATGCCGGTGTTCCAGGCTAGCGAACTGCCGAGCATCTACAGCCGCTGGGCGACGGCCTTCCAGAAGGAGGCCGCCCGCATGACCCTGTTCGGCACCCCGCTGGTGCGCGAGGACGACACCCGCGTGCGCGAGCAGTATCACCTCGGCTTCAACAGCGCGTTCAAAAATTACGAGATACGATACCACTACCTCTGGCTCAAGGAGCGCCTGCCAGTGATCGACCTGACGCCGCGCGGCACCCTGCGCTCGGAATACCCGATCGACGAGACGTTCGCGGTCGACGGCAACGTGACGCTGTCGAAGGATTTTCTGATGCGCTACGAGATGGCCTGGTCGCCGACGAAGACGTTCGCATCGTGGCAGGACGGCCGCATCGGGCCGCGGTTCCAGAGCAACTTCTTCGGCATGCTGCTCGGTACCGACAAGACGTATCGCAACAACCTCTATCTCAACGTGCAGGGCATCGTCTCGCACATCTCCGACATGAAGACGAAAACGCCGTATCAGCTGAACCCGACCGAGTTCATGACGGCGCTTCAGCTGAAGAAAGGCTTCAAAAGCGAGACGTTCTTCATCGAGTTCAACGGCGTCGGCAACCTCTCGACCGGCGAATATATCCTGACCCCGCAGATGTCGCTCCAGCGCGGCGATTTCCTCAAGTTCGTCGGCGGCGTCCACGTGAACGGCAAATCGACCGACGCCCTCGGCCCCGTCGGCCAGTTCGACGAGAACAACACCCCCTTCCTCGAAACCCAGATCATCTTTTGAAGCCCGAAGGGGGCAAAACGCGGAACCAGGAGAGGAAAGGCCGCATTTTTCATCCGTCTTGTACGGCGGGGCGAAATGGCGTATCGTATGAGACGTCATGAACCGCATTCGCGAATCGTTCGGAACGGCCGTTGCCGGCCTGTGGCTGGCGATGATCCTGCTCGTGCCCGTCTTCGTCGCGTGGCCGGGCGGGGCGGTCGTCTCCGCCGCTTCCGATGCGCCGCCGGTAAAGGCCAGCCTGCGCTTTTCCCACAAGACCCATAGCGAGCAGCGGATCCGGTGCGAGCGGTGCCATCGCGTCGTCGAGGGAGCCGTTCTGCCGGACGACGTGCCGTCGGGCTTCGCGCCGTTGCGCCCGTCGCGCATCGTGCCCGGAGCGCCGCCTCCGATGCCCGGCTCGGCGCCCGTGATCGTCCAGGCGGCCGAGGACCCGCCGTCGTTCGGCCGGCCTCCCGAGAAAGTCTGCCTCAAATGCCATTTCGCGGCCCGCGAAAAAAGCGACTGCGGCCTGTGCCATCTCGGAAAACCGGCCAGGACCGAGCGTGACCGGACGCGCCTCGAGCACGGCGTCTCGTTCTCGCACACCGCTCACGCGAAGAACGACTGCATCGTCTGCCACCCGCTCGTCGAGGGCTGGGACTCGCTCGACGGCTCGCACTGCCGGACGTCGATGGAGTCCTGTCTCGAGTGTCACGACGGCCTGCGCGCGAAGAAAAACTGCACGATGTGCCACAGCCCGACCCCCTGGCCGTCCGACCACGTGCGCAACTACGAGAAAAAGCACGGCATCGCCTACCGCAACGACCCCCAGCGATGCGGCATGTGCCACACCGACTCAAGCTGCGTCGCTTGCCACAGCCGCCGCCCCCGCGACCACACCCTCGCCTGGGTCAAGCGCCGCCACGGCATCGCCGCCCAGACCAACCCCGACAAGTGCGCCGCCTGCCACACCGACAAAAGCGTCTGCCGCCGCTGCCACCCCGACTGGTGACCGACGCCGGCGAAACTACTATCTCAAAGGATATAGAACGAACCCGTGCATATCCCGGGCGCATTGCGATATGCTCCTATGCGACAGCAGCCGAACCCCTGTGGCCGGAGGGACGGGTTTCAAACCCGCCTTTGCTGAAATGCAACGGGTTATGCATCTCGACCGGTTGTTTCTATGCCGAGGCGAGTGAGCCAGTTGTTCAGAGTTTGATAATTCTTGAAACCGAGAAGTCTGGCAGCTTCGGTTTTGTTGCCGTGCGTGATCTGCATGGTCCGATCGAGGTAGTGTCGTGAAACGTCGTCGAGAATGGCTTCCAATTGCCACGATCCGTCGATCGGGCGGTCGAGGACGGTCGCCTGAACGCGCTCAGGGAATATCAGGATTGCCCGGCGCAGATCCTCGCCGCTGATCCGATCGTGTTCGGTCCAGAGCATGGCGCGGGTCAGGACGTTTTCGAGTTCACGCACATTGCCCGGCCATGAATGGGATTTGAGAACGTTTTTCGCTTCGGGCGAGAGGTGCTTCTTCGTCATCCCGAATTTTCCGGCGAGCTTTGCGAAGACGTGCTCCGCAATCGGAAGAATATCCTCCTCGCGATCGCGTAGCGGCGGAATGCGAATGACCATCACCGCCAGCCGGTAAAACAGGTCTTCCCGGAAGCGGCCGTTCTTCACCTCGTCTATCAGGTTCCGATTTGTTGCAGCAATGACCCGCACATTCACTGTTTCGGTCTTCGTGCTGCCCACGGGCTGAATCTCCCCGAGTTGCAAGACCCTCAGAAGTTTGGTCTGAGTAGTCGGCGGCAACTCCCCGACCTCGTCGAGGAAGATCGTTCCCCCGTCGGCATCCTTGAACAGCCCAGGTTTGTCTCGATCGGCACCTGTGAAGGCGCCTTTCTTGTATCCGAACAGTTCTGATTCGACGAGATTTTCCGGTAATGCGCCGCAATTGAATGGGTGCAGTTTCTTGTTTTTTCGCTGGCTGGCGTCGCAGATGGCCTGCGCAAACAACTCCTTCCCGACGCCCGACTCGCCCAATAACAAAACGGTGGCGTCACGCTGGGCCGCCATCTGGGCTAGGCGGATCGCTTCCTTCGTCTTCGGGCTGCGATGCTTGATCGCCTCGAAACTCGGGGCGCTGATCAGTCGGGCGCCGAGCGCCTGATCGGTCGTCCGGATCAGTTCGGGCAGGAAGTCGGCGGAAATCTCGAACGGAACGTCGACCGATTCCACCGCGAAGGTCGTCTCTTTTTTCTTCCGCACGTCTTCCGGGAACCGCGTTTCAATCAGGTCCCCCTTGAAGCGGGTCTTGGCGATGAGCACCCAGACGGCGATCATCGGGGCCGTTCCGGAGCTGAGATGGTAGGTCAGATCGACGGGGCCGCTCTGCACTTCGAGTACATCCCGCACCGTGTCCTGCGCGGCGGGGAATATCTCGGAGAACCGCGTCGGGCTGGTGAGCAGGCATTCATGGATCGTCACCCGCGCGATCTTCATGCTCTCGAGTCGCTCTTTCACCTTCTGGAAAAAGGGGCGCGTGTACACCTTGCCGTAATTGGTGCCGTTCTTTTTCACTTCGCGCGTCGTATCCACGTTCGCCAGCAGGTGAACCTCGTGGAACTTCCTGGCCTTGATGGCTCGTGCAAGCCCCGATGAGTTGAGGTCCGCGCTGAGCAGTTCCCCTTCCCCCAGCCAGCTGAAAAGAATACGCCTCGCTTCCTTCGAACTGCCCATCCCGACCCCCCGGAAAAAAGTTTCTCCCACTATACACAATTTTATCCCCCTGCCAATCCCCTCCCGATATTCTCGCCGGTCTATTGGTATGCATTGCCCGTTATCATCTCCCGTAGGGGCGGGTTTCAAACCCGCCCTCCCGAAACCCGGTTCACATTGGCATCAGGCTTGCTATAAAATGCAACCGCCGGGAAGGCGTGAAAGGAGACCACCATGAAAGCCGCAGCGGATATCATTGGAAAGCGCGTCAGAACCGATGTCGAGAGCCTGGGTGTCAAGGTCATCGGGCATACGAAGGAAAAGGGCGTCGTGTATGGTTTCCGATTCCAGCCCCGGAACATCGAAGAGCACCGGAAGTATCACGAGGCCGGGGCGTTCGCCTATGAGCTGTATGTCATGTGTAGCGAAGACAACACCGTCGTCGACGTCAACCATCGCGTCAACCAGACCCCCTGCAGCTGCCGTTCGCATGCCCCGAACAGCGCGCCTGCCTGGCTGTTCCCCGAAACGGCCCACTTCGACATCCTCTGGGAGGACATCCCCGGCTTCTGCCGCACCCTCATGCTGAAACTGCTGAGGGGCATGGTTGCCGCGCCCAAAACTTCTGCTTCCCGGAAAGTGGCCGCTACGAAAACTTGCGCTCAAAGAGAGAGGAAATGAATAAACAATACGATATATTTCACGATTTCAAACGGGAGGGGAAGACCATCCTGTATCCGTCTTCATGCTTGTATCATGAAGATTTCCAGGATGTTCCCTTCGACAATGTGATCCTGAATTCCAATTGTTTCAGACGCCATCGGGAAAAAATCGGCAAGGTCTATTGCCTGGACTTTGACAACAACGAGCTCTTGGGCATCCTGAAAGCCGAATCGATTGGCCTCGATGCCCTCGTGATCATGCGTGACGGCTGTGCGGAAGGTGGAAACTACGAGTGTGCCGGTGGGCTGAGCTTCTTCGGCCGTCTGATGCCCCTGATCAAGCCCGGGTTCGAGTATTTCTACGACCATAGTTTCGTTTCTTGCAGGTCAGGGCTTCCGAAGGCTATTGCCAGGCTCAAGGCTCTTCCCGCCTACCTCGCGCTGTTTGATAGACATTCAGATGCGTTGGGGCCCATGCATGGGTGGCAAATCCTTGAAGGGTTTTCTGTCCCGGTCACGAAGCACCTTGGCGGAATCCAGGTGACTCTTCACCATGACTCGATCTGGAACCACATCGACAGATTCGATGCGGCGTTCGTGAGATGTATTGATTATCGCCGGCCCTTATCATTCGAGCTGAGCAAGGCGGTGAAACACTATCTGAAGCCATCGGGTTCTAACAAGGTGAAACCGATCGAACATTCTGCTGACCCGACGATCACACCGTATCTCGAGGATGCCCTGCGAAACGGGTATCGACGTATCGCCTTCACGCCCTTCGCCGACAACCGCTATGAACCCATCCTGTCAGAAATTCAAAACTGGACGGCGGAATTCCCGAAAGAGATCACGTTTTATCATCTCCATCGGAAGGATTATGGGGAGATATACAGGCTCTTTTCGCGACCCTGATCCGCTGAAGCCCGGCGTGCGCCGATATTCAGGGCGCGAGCGAGTCGGACGCGGGATCGTGGCCTGCGGCCAGTCGGCGGGCGTGGTCGGGAGACGTATTGGCGTAGCAATACAGACAGCCGTGAGGGCAGGTGTTATAACTACCGATATCTTTGCTGACGATGCAGCCGCAGGCTTTTCGCTGGCCTTTGTCCTTCAGGGAAGGGCGGTTGCTCTCGAAGCCTGTGAGGGTCGGCTGGGCGGGAATGTAGCCGAGGTATTGCTGTAACTCCCTGACTTCGGGAAAAAGGCGATGCAGGAGTTCGTCATCGATGCATCGGCCGTGCCGGATTCCGACGGATGAGAGGTCCATCGCTTCGGCGCAGGATACGACCTCGATGCCAAGGTCCCTTCCGATCTCCGCGAGCCCCGTCGCGGCCGTGATCATGTCGCCTTCGTTCCATTCGCGGAAGGGAATGCCGAATTTTTTCAGGTTGTTTCCAACCTTCCGATACTCGGCGATGTCGGCGAAGCTGAAGACGAGCCGGCGGGTCTTGCCCCGGAGTTGTTCGCCGACGGCGCGCACGCGGGCGAGAAGCCCGCCGATACTGAGGCCGTCGAGGAGCAGTAACGGGTCGGCGCGCCAGATGACGCGGTCGGGGCCGACGAGGTCGGCGAATCTCGAAAAGGTCTCCAGCCGCTCAGCCAGCGGGGGGACGCCGGGTTCGAGGCCTTCCGCGACGTAATCGTTGAGCGTGAAGGTCAGATACCAGCTCATGTGGGCGAAGGTATCGAGATGCGCGAGCAGGGGGCGCGGATTCTTCGACCAGAAGACGATGGCCCTGGCCCGCTCGAAGGAGACCCACTGGCTCTGCTGGTTGAACGGGTTGACCCACCGGACCCAGCCGGCCCGGAAGCGGCGGGCGAACCACTCCGCGTAAAAGGCGGGCAGGTCCGTCGACCGGCTCGCAGAGATGATGACGGGCGCCACTGCCTGCCGCGGCCCTTCGGGCGTTTCGATGGCGACATGCTCGCGGTTCTGGCTCTTCATGGGATTCATCCTTGCGACAGTATAAACCCGTTGCGGGTTTTGATGGTGAAGGTTTTGTCCCGCCTGAGACAGCCGCCGATACAGATGTTCCGTCTGTCGCGAAACGAGGCGACGGTGAACGGCTCTGACGGCCCGATGCCCTTCAGCAGCTTGTCCGAAAGGTCCGGCGTCGCCCAGACGCGGGGAACCGATTTCGACACGTCGCCGCCGGGTTTCCGGGAGTGGACGACCTCCGCAGCAACCTGCTGGAAACAGATATCGAGCGAATCGCAACTCCTCCCGAAGAGGGCGCATGGAACCGGCAGGACGATACGAAGCTGCGAGTTCTGCCGGCCGGCGTGCCGATACGCTGCGCGGTTGAGCAGTTCCGGGAGAAAGGGCCTGGCGCTTGCCCCGATCTGAACGGACATCGTCAGTTCGTTGATGATCGCCAGCCCGGGAGACCGGAGAAGCTGTTCGGCCAGCGTCAGGAACTCGAGAGGAACCATCTCGAAATCCCCGGTCGTGCTGTTGAGCGGCTCTGGGAGCATTTCGACCAGGAACTTCGATGCGATGACGAAATCGAAATCCCCCTCGAGATCCATCAGCGAAAGCGACCAGTCGCGTTTCGGCAGGATGCAATGGACGGGGCGAAAGGCGACTCCCTGGTGGATCGTCTTCCACATGGCCTCCTGGTACTCGAGCGCCTTCTCATTGCCATCGACGGCCTGAATCGTGATGGGAGCGGTGATCCCACGCTCCCGGAGACCCCACGCGAGGCCGGCCGCGAACCCTCCCGTGCCGGAGCCGAGGTCCAGGATCCGAATGGGGCTTTTCCTGCGAAAAGCTGCGTCGAAAGCGGGGTGAGACAGGTTTCTGGCCACCAGGACACGGCCTTCCATGAAACTTCTGGGAAAGTAGGTGCCCAGGTAGCGCTGCACCTCTGCCGCACCGGCATAGAGATTTGCCCGGACCGCTTCGTGATCCGGGGCAAAGAGGCCAGACGCCTTCTCGAAGAGAAAGCGATCCAGATGCTCTGGAATCACGTGGAACGACGTTTCGGCCTCTCTGCTCAAATTGTTGTTTGTCATGACGCTGATATATCGCAAGAGAAATGCCAATGCATGAAAACGCTCTGTTGATGAATGCTGGCAGGGGAATGTGGGAGAAATACGACAAAAGCGACATAAATATAGTTGCTCGAAATATAAAATTATTTATGAGTCTTTCGCCAGGTTGCCGATGGTTCCTCATTTCGCCCTTCGACAGGCTCAGGGCGAACGGTTGGTTTTCATTCTGCATGACTCAATAAGTAAATGTATTGCTTGGGCCGTCTGCTCGGTAACGCTCCTTTCACAATATGAACGATTTCATGATTTTGTATTTGGGACTGAGAAGGGGGGCTCATATCCGGGTAAAACATGAGGATACCGTCTTCTCGACCGTGTCATGCCCATGTAGAAGGAAAGTTATTCAAAGAGAAGAGTTGTTATGCCTTCGTATTCCCTGCCGCGCGTTGAACTTCCATGAGAGTGGCTTCAGCAGCGGGATACAGAGCGTGCAGGCCATGGTTTCGGAACCTGGCATATAGGTTGCAATATGTGTCGTCATCCTAGCGCTCAAGGAGGAAAATATGGCTGGTTTCTCGAAAGTTTTTTGCGTCGGCCACAGCCGTTCCTATGACGGCATCAGCAACGTGAAGTTCCTGATTCTGCAGGGGGAGTCGGACAGGCAGTGGCTCGAGGCCTGCTATCACGTTTCGGGATTGCGGCCGATCGGGAATATCCGGATCGTCATTCCTGCGAAACCGGATGACCCCGATGCTCTCCTCGACGCCTGCATCGCATTTTACCCAGAATATTTCTGCGAGTGTCCTTCGATGAGACTGGTTGCCCGAAAGCTTGCGAAAGCAACCCGTCTTGATTTCGACCTCGGAAGAGAACTGATTCCTGCGGAATGGTATCGGCTCCGTCATGAGGCCCGGGCACTATACGCTCGTCTGGTCATTTTCGAAAGCCATCTCCAGCCGCTAGCGGTTGCCGGCTGGGGAGTGAACAGCGACGTTCCGGTATCGGTCGGGCTGACTCACTGACACCGGGCATCGCATCGCCCGACATCGAATCTGAAGCTCACCTTTTGCGGGTTGTCGCGCACATCCTCTCGCTTTGGTTCGGGGCACGCAGTCACGGAAAGGATCAACCACATGAGCGACGAACATGACAAGCACAGCGTGGACAAACAACTTCTCTGGCTTGGCGAGAGGCTTTCGCTGAAGGAGTCTTCTCCAGGGCTGGATGCCGGGACCATTCCAATCAAGATCTGGATTCCAAAACCTCTCAAGGAGCGGCTCGATGAGGTGGGCGACCACCTGTGGCTGTCGAGGTCGGGCGTCATCCGGTTCTTCATTCACGGGTTCCTCTACGGATACTCGTATGCCCTGACCGGGCAGAGCACCCATGTGAAGCGGACGACGCGCCGCCGCCTCTTTCCGGGGTCGGCGCTTCATGCCCGCACGGGGCGGGCGACGACGCCTGAACTGGGGAAGAACTCCGAGAACATCAAGATCTGGCTGGCCGAGCACACGTGCGGGGACCTGGAAGCCTGCGCGGGAAGATGGCGACGCCCCCTTTCCCAGTGCATCCGGGAAATTCTCGTCCAGCAGGTGTTCGGGTATGTCTACCTTCAGGCATGATGAGATGCGGTTCTCCCGCAAGCGAAAGTGGTGATTCCTGTTCATCGAAAGCCGGTTGTTGGCTCCGTTCGTGTTGAGGTGTCGAAGCACGAACCGGCACTCGCCCATTGCTGCCAATGTTCGCCCTTCGATACCTCAGGACGAACGGGCGATGCGCGATATCCCTTCAGGCGCTGACTCCATGCTGATCCTGGAGGACTGGAGGAAGGAATAATAGGGGAACTTTTAATAATCGCGAATACAAGGCGTAGATATAGCTGAAAGCTATACCAAAATACATTCAATCGTGGAGGAATACATGAAAACGTATCGCTGTCTCGCGCTCGTCGCCCTCGTCGCCGTCGTGACGTCGCTCTTGGCCGGTTGTGGCGGCGGAGGAGGAGGTGGCGGCGGCTCCAACCCGGTCGCCGCGACGGACACGACTGGCACTACTGGAACCACGGGAACGACGACCGCCGCCGATCTCGCCGCCGTGACTCCGTTCACAAAGCAGGTCGACCAGTTCGTCGTCAGTTACCAGAATTACCAGCCGCTTCTGGGAGCCACGAGCGATTCGCCATTCGCCGCCAATGTGAAGGCCAGTATCGCGCGGGGTATTCGATCCTGGACGTGGGATGCAACGAATACCGGATATTACTGGAACTATTATATTCCCGGATACCTGGAAGCCTGTTCGATTATCGTCTTCACATTTTATGACGACAGTTACAATCATTACCCGTATCTGGACAGTTCGCCCCTCGTAAGCAAGTTCGGTGCTTGCTCGATGATCAACTATTACGAGGGCTCAAGCCTGGTTTCGTTGACCGAAAACTATATTTTCGAGGGCATCAAGAACCCCTCCCAGATCACCGTCACGGGGTATGCCGAAGGAAACGCCAACAATGCTCGGGTCGTGCGGCTTGATCTGAACCAGGTCGTCGTGAACTCGAGCAAGCAGTATCCCCTGAGTGGAACCCTTCAGCTGAACGTCTCGGGACAGGGAACGGCGAGCATCACCTTCAACGGCACGAACATCGTCACCCTCAGCGCTCTCATGACGAACGGCGAGACAAAGAGTGTCAAATACGATCTCGCCACCGCCAAAGCCCTGGCTTCCCGGAGGCCTTTCGAAAAGTAAGATTCACCGAAACAGTCTCACGCAAGAGAGTCGGGCTTGGGCCTGGCTCTCTTATGCTTTTTCATATCGAATCGAATACAAATGCCGCCGCAGGGCAGGCGCATCGATTTTCACAACCGCTGAATCACAGCGCCCTTTCGATCTGATTCTCGTTCCTCCTCATCTCACAAGGGACACGACAATGTGCTCGCATACAAGATACCGTTCGTGCTGAGGTATCGAAGCACGAAGTGTCTCTCGCCCTTCGATACTTCAGGGCGAACGATCGGTTAGTATGCGGCAGGTCTTGACGTCGTTCGCGTTTGCCGTGCTTCAGGCAAGAGCCCTCCACGAAAAAGTGAGGAAAACGATTTGACATGATCTTCGTTCCCTTCGAGGGCAGGGTGGTGTACCTTGGGTGCAAGATGGTTCGAGGTTCTCAACGCGGTTCAGGGGAGGAGACGATCATGATGCGACGCCTGATGACGCTGGGTGGGTTCGCCCTAGCCGTGGTGGGCTTCCTGCTCTGGCGGTCGTGGGGAACGGTCGATGCGGCACGGCACCCGCTCGGTTCGGGGCCTGACACCCTGCATGCCTTTTCCCTGCCCCTGCTCGACGGCACGCCCGTGGCGCTTGCCTCGTATTCCGGGCAGATTCTGCTCGTCGTCAACGTTGCGAGCCGGTGTGGCTTCACGGGCCAGTATGCCGGCCTGCAGCGCCTGCACGAACGGTTTGCGGCACGCGGGTTTTCCGTCCTGGGTTTTCCCAGCAACGATTTTCTCGGCCAGGAGCCCGGCACCAACGCCGAGATCGCTTCGTTCTGTCGCGCGAGTTACGGGGTCACCTTCCCGGTGTTCGCCAAAATTTCCGTCAAAGGGGCCGATCAGCACCCGTTGTACGGCTTCCTGACCGACGATGTGCACCACCCGGGCTTCGGCGGGGCCATCTCCTGGAACTTCAACAAGTTCCTCGTCGATCGCGCCGGCAAGGTCATCGGCCGCTTCGGCAGCCGCGTCGAGCCGGAGAGCGACGAGATCGTTGGCGCCATCGAGCGGGCGTTATGCCGATAAAAAAGCCCTCAGTCAGCGTTTCCCATTCATTATCGGGATTGTGTTTTCAATCAGTTAAATGTAAAATAAGAGAACATAAAAATGGGAGAGCCTCGCAGATGCCGGTAATTTCAATGTTTTATGGCATAATCGTTGCAATGTACTTTCTTGATAACAAGAAACACAAATTACCCCATATTCATGTAAAGTTCCAGGATGATGAGGCAGTGATTTCAATTCCTGATGGGCAAATTCTTGAAGGGCAAATTCCGAACAATAAAATGCGGCTTGTCCTAGCCTGGATTGAGATTCATAAAGATGAATTAATGGCTGATTGGGACCTCGCTTCAAGGGGCGAAAATCCATATAAAATTGAGCCCTTAAAATAGTATGAATCCAAGAATAAAAAGTGTAAAGGCGAATCAAGACTATACCCTGAATCTGTTTTTCGAAAATGGTGAAGAGAGGGTTTTTGATTGTCGGCCCTACTTGGATATTGGAGTCTTTAAAGAATTAAAAGAATTACCTTATTTTTTTAAAGCAACTGTTCAAATGGGCACTGTTTCATGGCCCCATGAACAGGATTTCTGCCCTGACACACTATATATCGAGTCAAAAGCAATAAAGTCTGTATAGCTGAAAACCTTTCGGCGTCCGCTCATCGCTGGCGTTGGGCCCTGCCCGATGACCCGACAAGGGGGGAATCGACCCCGGCCTCTGCGCTTGCTCCTGTTCTGCCTGGTTTGAGTTACACTCGGTCATCGAGATGGTGTCCGGGCCCCCTGGGAAAGGATCCCGTTATCATCGACGGAGTCATGGAGAATACGATATGAGTGAGAATATTTTGGGAATGCCGCCGGCGGAGCTGGCGAGCGCGGTGAAGCATGAGGCGGCAACGCTGTTTCCGGAGTGTCTGAATCTGCTGGGGGACTCGATCGCCATCGAGTCATTCACCGGGCGGGAACGGGGGCAGGCGGACCTGCTTCTCGCGTATTTCGACGGGCAGGGGATCCCGGCGTGCCGGCTTCCGCGGGGCGGCGTACTGGCGCTGGTCGTTCCGCCGGAGATGAAGCCCGAGATGGGGGCCGGCGGCGATTCGGCGCGGCTCGAACGGATCAAAACGGCCGTAGAACGTGCGAGAACGGCAGGGATGCCGGTGATGGCGTATGACGGCCACATGGATGTCGTCGAGGCGGGCGACCTGGTCGCCTGGAGCGTGCCGCCGTTCACGATGACGCGGCGCGACGGGAAACTCTACGGGCGCGGCACGTGCGACATGAAGGGGGCGGTCGCGGCGATGGCCGTCTCGCTCGTGGCGAGCGCGCGGCTGTCGGCATCACACCCGCTGCAACAGGCTATTCTCGGGTGTTTCGTGACCGAGGAGGAGGGCGCCGAGGGGCTGGCCCTGGCCGAGATCATTCGTGACCTTGGTATTCGGCCTGACTGGGTGCTGCTCGGCGAGCCGTCGCAGCTCGAGATCGCGCGCGGCCAGCGCGGAAAGATGCAGTTCGTCATTCGCGCCCGCGGCCGCCGGGCCCACACGTCGGTTCCCGAAGTGGGCGACAACGCGGCCTACAAGCTGGCCCGGGCCGCGATCGAGGTCGGGGAGCTCGACCGCGAGGAATACACGCGCGTCGGTCCTTCGCCGGAGCGTGTCCTGGAGCGGTCGACGCTCGTCGTCACGACGCTTCGCACCGAGCCGTTCACGACCAGCAGCGTTCCCGATGGCGCCGCGGCCGACGTCACAGTCAGGCTCGCGGCCGGTCAAGACTACGAGTCGATCGTTGCCCGCCTGAAGGGCCGGCCCGGCTGGCCCGACGTCGAGATCGAGCCCGTCGTCTACCGCGGCCCGTCATACACGAACAAAGTCGCCGACTGGCCCTCGATCCATCTCGCCTGGGAAACACCGCGGGACCATCGATTTACCGAACTGCTTCGGGCTGCCGCCTCGAGCGTGCGCAGGGCCGTTCCGCCCGACAAGATCTGGCCGTTCTCGACCGATGGCGTGCTCAGCGCCGGCGAGGAGAAGATCCCGACCCTCGGCTACGGGCCCGGCCGCGAAGACGCCTGTCACATCGTCGACGAGTGGGTCGCGGAACGGGACGTGGCCGACGCGCTGGTCGTCTACAGCCTACTGCCTTTCATGAAATGATTTGTGAATCATCGCGGTTTCAGATATAAAGTAATCTATATATAACAGGTCGTTCAAATTCAATTCTCACGGTTGTGCCGTGAAGGGCGGGTTTCAAGCCCGCCCCCACAGAAGATGTGCAGCGGGTCAGCCGATATTTTCGAGGAAGTTGCGGTATTCGAGGACGGAGGCTGACTGGGCCGCGGCGCGGGCGGCGTCCATGTCGGCGTAGTTCTGTCTGACGGTCTCGACCAGCTTCGGGTCGAGCTTGCCGTTCGCGGCGTGGTCGAGCAGAATGGCGAGGACCTTCTCGGACGGCATGCCGCGGCGATACGGCCGGTCCTCGGTCAGGGCGGTGAAGACGTCGGCGACGGCCATGATGCGGGCGGCCGTCTCGATCTCATCGGCCTTGAGATGGAAAGGATAGCCGCTGCCGTCGAGCCGCTCGTGATGGAACGAACCGATGCGGTTGATGTCCTGCAGACCGTCGATCTGCTCGAGCGTGCGGTATGTGCAGAACGTGTGGCTGCGCATGACGTTGTATTCCTCGGTGGTCAGGCTGCCCTTCTTCTCGATGATCTCGGTGGGAATGGCCAGTTTGCCGAGGTCGTGCAGATACCCGGCGATGCGGATCCGGAGACACTCGTCGGCGGAAAGGCCGGCGAGCCGCCCGAGACGTTCGGCGCTGGCCGCGACCCCGCTCGAGTGGGTCGCGGTGAACGGGCTGCGGAAGTCTATAATACGCCTGAATATATTTGCGAACGAAAGCAGTTCCTCGTTATTCAGGACGATGGTGCCGAGCCTGCTGGCGCGGGCGAGGACCTTACCGAGCAGGGGCGAGGTGAGGTCGAGCCAGAAATACTCGTTCGCCGCCAGCCTGAACAGGATGTCGGCGAGTTCCGGATGGAACATCGTGCCGACGTGCTCTCGTATTCTGCCCAATATAGAATCCGTCTGTCCGAGAACTTCGCCGTTCCGGTCGATGAGCAGAGTCACGCGGTCGGCAAGGTGCAAGACGTGGCTTCCGAGCGGAACTTTCTCGCCGCCATGCTCCAGACCGTTGCCGTCGTTCCAGGGAACATGATGGAACTTGACGATCTCCGCAGCCTGCGAGAGTGGCCCAAACTGGCTGAGCAGGGCGGCGCCGGTCACGGCATGGCGTTGGCCCGTCTGGTCCTCGAACGAGAGGGTCTCCATCCTTTGGGAAAGAGACAGCGCACCGACGTCGTGCAGCATGGCCGCCATCATCAGGTCATTCAGGCCGTCTCGCGACCAGTCGAGTTGTTCGGCGATTCGGAAGGAGAGCAGGGTGACCTGGAGATGATGGCTCGTGAGGGCCGGGCTGAGCCAGTCCATGACGTCGGAGAGACAGTTGAGGAAGTCGAACAGGTTGATCTCTGTGTGCTTGTTCATCGTGTCTGGGGGGACTGCCGGGCGTTCATGCGCTGGAGGCGCTGGGCGAGAATGCGCGATAACAGGAGGGCGTAGTGGGGGCGCCGCTTGACGGCTTCGATGAATTCGCGTTTCGAGATCCGGACGAGGGCGCCGTCGGTCTGGGCGCGGACCGCGGACGAGTGGTTCTTCCCGAGCAGGAATGCCAGTTCCCCGAGGAAGATGTCGTCCGGCGTGAGGGTCGTCATCACGACGCCGTCGTTCATTACGTCGAAGCGGCCTTTCACGATGTAGTACAGGTAGGTGCTCGGGTCGTCCTCGCGAAACAGGAACTCCCCTTTCCGGATGGCGATCGGTTCGAGGTTCCGGAACAGGCTGGGCGGCAGGGGGACCGAGTCGGCGGCGTGGTTGATCTCGAAGGTGACTGCGTTGCCGGTCTCGTTGTACGACATGTTTCGGGTGAAGCGGCTGGCGAGGATGATGCCGCGCCCGTGCAGGCGGAACTGGGACTCGTCGGAGCCGCGCTCGAGAAACTGTTTCCAGTTGAAGCCGCTTCCCTCGTCGATGATCGTGAACTTCGAGCCGGGGGTGCAGATCTGGTATTCGAACGTCACCCGCCGGTCGCGGACGTCGGGTTCCCCGCTGCGGCGATCGATCAGGTCGATCATCGAGCCGCCCTGTTCAAGCCAAGCGTTCTTCTCCTCGAAGGAGATGCCGCAGTTGCCGTGTTCGATCGCGTTGATGAGCAGTTCGAAGATCGAGAAGGCGAGGTTGTTCTTCCCTTCGAGGTCGATCCGGCCGCAGGAGAAGAGAAAGTTGCACAGCAGGTTGGCGTAGCAGCGGGCTTCGATGACGTGATTCTCGAGCGTGAACGAGCCGGAAAGGCTTGCGAGCAGGCCGCCGCCCAGACTGTGCTGGAACAGGATCCGGCGGTTGCGCGTAATGATGCTCATGATGCGCGGCAGGTAGTCTTCGAGGTTGCGCTCATGCACGATGACGATGAAGTTCGCCTCGCGGATCGATTCGAGCCGGCGGATCTCCCCGTCGTTGTCGTGGAACGCGATGATGCCGCCCGGGACGAGCCAGGAGTCGGTCATGATGAACTGGAGGAGCTCGAACGGCCTGATATCGGGGTGCGAAAAGTCGAGCAGGATCAGTTCCGGCATTTCGAGGGTGATGTACTCGCGCGCCGTCTGAAAATCGGGAATGACACTGAGGCGGAAATTTCGCCTGCTCTCTTCCGGCAGCAGGCGCTCGACGTCTGATATCAGCGATGAGTTGCCGCTGATCAACGGGAGCTGCCTCATCGATTCCCCTCGCAGCCTCTATATCTCACGCCACTATACTCCGCACGGTCGATTTATCCAACACGCTTTTCTCTCTTTCTCATCCCATGCGCCCATCCGGAAGGCGAGAAACGGCGTTTGCGGCGTCATCAACCCGGTCAGTTGCCGAGCACGCCGGATTTTTCGAGAGCGGCGATCCGATCGCGGCATGTCGGATGGTCGGCGACGAGATATTGCCTGGGATCGACAGGTCCGGTATCGATCCGGCGCAAAACCTCGACGAGTCCTTGCGGAGAGAAGCCGGCCTGTTTCATGAGGCGGGCGGCCTGAACGTCGGTTTCGAATTCGGAAAATCGCTGGAATCGGGCGAGAAAGAAGGCC
This sequence comes from Candidatus Ozemobacteraceae bacterium, assembly GCA_035373905.1. Lineage (NCBI taxonomy): Bacteria > Candidatus Rifleibacteriota > Candidatus Ozemibacteria > Candidatus Ozemibacteraceae > Candidatus Ozemibacteraceae bacterium. The sequence continues at coordinate 139,029 of DAOSOK010000004.1, forward strand.
GTCAGTTTCCCGAAATCCGGCCGAAGGTCTTCCCGAATTCGAGCGGTCAGCGCCTTGTTCAGGCAGGGGATCAGAAGGATCTTCACGAAGTCGCGCTTCACCAGGTGACAGAGTTCGTGGGCAAGAATCCCGGCAATCTGATCGGGGGGCCAGGCGGCCATCTCGTCGGTGATGACGATCCATTCCCCGCCTTTGGCGAATCCCATGATCCCGCCGCCGCCGAGAATGCCGACCTTCGCCTTCAGATCTTTTCTCGAAATGAACGGGGAAAGTCGTGCAATGACGCCGTTCATCTTTGCGACCAGTTCGGGCGGGTTGTCGCCTTCGGCGAAGAACCCGTCAAAGAACTCGTTGGCGAACTTCTTCTCCAGGTCGAGCGGGATCTGCGGAAGGATCCGCCGGGCCGAAGACGTGTAAAAGGCGTGCATCAGGCGGAAGGCCTTCTTGAGCTTCGCGTCCCCGAGGGTTGGGTTGGCGGCCACCGGGCCCGGCTCGGGCAGGATCTCGAGAAGGTCCCGCGCCGCCCGTTCCGCCGCATCGCCGGACTCTTCGACTCGCGGCTGGATTGCCTTGAGCAGCACGCTTTCGGCCCTGGCGGGAAGGGGCAGGAACTCCGTGAATCCGAGAAGCAGGGCGAGGCAGAGGATGAAAAGGCGATTCTTCATATCAGGCTCCTTCTTTCCCACGACGGATGTGGGGACGCCGACGGGCGTTTCACCGCCTCACGCCGCTCAGGTTCCGCACCGCGACCGAACGATCGAAACGGGCGGGATGAACATACCCCACTATACCCCATCCGGCGTTCCGGCGTCCAAATTCGGGGCGGGACTCCGTCAAGAGCGGAGCGGAGGGGGAAACGGGCGCTTTCGTTTCTGATCGACGAGGCGGACGAGCCGGACGGGACGCGCTTTTCCCTTGACATGCGTTTCGCCGAGAGATTCATAGCTTCCGATATCTTTCGCGCGCTGCCTGAGTGCCTCGTCGAGGACGACCGCAACGGGATCGAATCGCTCGGCCAGCGCGGCCGCCCGTGCCGCAAGGTTCACCGTGTCGCCGATGATGGTATGGTCCCGTCTGCCGCCCGAGCCGAGGATGCCCGTGACGACCGAGCCGATCGTCATTCCGACCGCGGGCCGGAACGAGAGAGCGCCTTCCTGATGGGCGGCCTGGAGCCGCCGGGCGGTTTTCACGGCGATGAGGGCAAGCTCCGGAGGAAAGACGGCGAGGATCTTTGGGCCGAGCAGTTTGTCGATGTCGGCCCCGGCGGCGTGCAGGATTCGGCAGACGACGACGACGTGCCGGTTGAGCAGTTCGAGCGCCGCCTCCGGAGACATCGATGACATGGCGGCCTCGATGCCGGTGAAGGAGACGAAACAGACGATGAACTCGCGACGGGCTCCTTCACGGGCTTTCCGCTCGTCGTCGCCCGATGTCGCCGCCGTCAGCGCCGAGCTTGATACCATTTTCCTGAGGATATTCCGTTCCTCCAGCCCCCGGGCCATCTTGTTGAACGCGTCGGCCAGTTCGCCGAGCTCGTCAGACCGATCCGCCGGCACGCGGTGGGAGTAGTCCTCTTCGCTCACAGCCTGGATGCCGACGATCAGACTCCGGACGGGGGAGACGATGTCCTGGGTCGCGCTTGCGGCCAGCAGCAACGTTATCAGCGCAGCGACCAGAAACAACGCGGTCAGCCTGCGCCTGAACGCGGCCGTTTCAGCCAGGAGGGGGGCTTCGTCGGCGAGCGCGACGAAGACGAACTGCCTGGAACACGCTCCCGGTGCGCCTTCGATCAGCCACCTCGTGCCTCCGTCGCTCAGGCTCAGGCTGAGAGACTTCGACGATGCGTCCACCTGGCGGGCGATGCGACGCAGAAAGGGGTGCCGCTCGCCGGATTCCGGGTGAACCATTCTCCCGATCTGATCTCTCTGGAAGGCGAAGACGGGCCCGTCGCGCCATGGTCCCGAAACAGTCCGCCCCATGGCGTTGTTCTCGTGGAACTCGCTCTTGATGAGGAGAGAGACGAGGAACTCCGGTCGGGTCGAGTTCGGGAGAAGGATCTCATACAGCATGGCCATGCCGATGCCGACTTCGAGCAGAATGGGCTCGTTCTTCCCGTTCAGCCAATCGAAAAACGTTTCGGGGCCGAGAACCGAGAGAAAAATTTCACGGCCTACATCCCACAGCATCTCACCTTTCGTCGCCTGGACGGATCCCCGTTCTAGGTCGTTAGATAGAGACATGGCCACTTGGGGCGTCGCCTCTCCGCCTCGTGCGGCTATCGCAGCGTTCGCCGTAAACCTCAGCAGCTCCGTAAGCATCCCGGAGCCGTCGCTGGGGTCGAAAAGGCGCGACTGGTCGCGCACGTAGTTGTTCATCCCGCCTATGGCGATCTTTCGCAGGGAAAGATTGATCGGCTTGTTATATAAATAAAGAAATTTATCCTTCAGCCGGTTCTGGAGATCGACCCTGGCCGCCGGATCGTCACCGCCGGCATCCCGCCTGGCGACGTCGAGGAACCTCCGGTCGTCGAACATACGCCGGATCAGGCTCCAGAGACGTGGACGGTGCGTGAAGGCCTGGAGTTCGAGAAGACCGATGGATCGCCGAAGATCGTTCCGAATTTCCTGGACCCTGACCTCATGCCGCTCCGAGACATACGGCCCGATGACCAAAAACATGGTCGACAAGGGAAACAGCGCCGCAAGGAGAAAACCGGCGGCGAGCTGAAGGCCGAGGCTCCGGGAAACGCCGCCGCCACGGAACAGCGTCGAAAACCACGTGAGGATAGCCATGGCGGCGGCCGCCCAGCAGCATGTCCGGACCAGGCTTCCGTTCTGGCCGGGCCCCGTCTCCGGTTGCTTCATGGCGCCGAACAGCGTGTATCGCCTGCCGAGAATCGCCGTTCCGCGGCTGACGGCCCAGCCCTGCGGCGGCGGCGCCCCTTCGAGGCATGTCTTGAGAGGCGGCTTGCGCCACGAGGGATGAGCGAATCTCGATTTCCCGTCTTCAGATACGAATGCGAGCCGAATCCCGCGGGAGGCATACCTGTGGATCGTCGAAACGATGCTGCGCTCTCCGACGGCAGGCAAAGGCATGAGGAACAGGATGCCTCCGCAGACAAGCTGCCGCCGTATATGCGGTTCGAGTGCCGACGTGCCCGGTTCGAACGAGCCGTCCGGTATGGGGGACCGGAGGAGAACGTCGGCCCGGCGCCGGTCGATGAGAGGCTTCCAGAAGAGAAGCGCCTCCTTCCCTCTGAAAACGACTTGGGCGGCGGATCCGCGGAGTTCGTCATGAAAATAGCCGAAGGTCTGGATCGATCCGAGAATGTCGGGAATGATGCCGGAGATCTCCTGCGTCTCGCTGGCGGGAAGCTCCTCAAAAAGATTCCGGACATTCATCTGAAGGAAACGATGCAAAAACGCGAACTCCGCGCGCGTGGATCCGCCATGGGCGGCGACCCGCCCCGCCTTGTCGAGCACGCATATCGTGAAGAGAGGCGGCGAACCTGCCCTTTCGAGGCGGGCCACCGCGTTGCGCAGTTCGCGATCGAGGTCGATGTGTTCGTTCGAGATGACGCGCCCGGTGAATCTCTGGATCTCCTCCTCGAGCTGATCGACGAGCAGAAGGCGGCCCAGGTCCTGGTGCTTTGCCAGGTGGAGGGATGTGTCGAGCAGTTCCGAGGTCGTCTGGCGATGTCTTGCCCGCTCGAGGGCTTCGCTTTCGGAAAGCGTCGCATTGATCAGCCAGGGCGGCAGGAGGAGAAGAAGGGTTCCGACGATAAAAACGAGTTGCTTCACGAAGCGGCTCACGCGCCTCCTCCCTGTGGACGGAGGAGGCTGCGGGCCGTGACGTCGCCCCGATAGACGAACGCGCGGGAATCATGGCCCGAAAGAGGAACGGCCGAAGCCGTGAGCGCGCCTCCTGCTTCCGCAATCTCAGGGGTCATGACGAGGGGGAGGCCGGGAGCCGATTTGGAGAGCGTTTCGAGCCCGGTCGCCTCCGCCACGGCGTTGCCGATTATCGAGATCTCGAACCTGAGGGCGGGATCGCCGATGCCTCCGAACAGCAGTTCGCCCCGGCTCAGCCCGACGCCGATGGCGTAGGGGAACAGGCCGGCGGCGCGGCGATCGTCGTTGATCGAGTCCATCCGCTCCAGCATCGAAAGCCCTGCCATGATCGCTCGCCGTTCGAGACTCCCGTCGTCGGAGGAGTTGGGCTCGAAGACGGCCTGGATGGCGTCCCCGATGAACCGGTCGATGCGGCCCCCGAACCGGTGAACGATCTCGGCCATCAGGTCGAAATGGCGGTTCAGCATGCCCGTGATGGCTGGGGCCGGCTGGTTTTCGCACAGCGTGGTGAACGAGCGGATATCCGAAACCAGGACGATTCCCGGCCCGCGTCGTGGCTTCTCGGTCGTTCCCGCGGATATCGCCTGGAGCGCGGCCCCGGAAACGAAGGTCGAGAGCCGTTGCCGTTGCCTGAGCCCGTCGGTCATCTCATCGAACGCCTGCGTCAGAACGCCGAGCTCATCCGGCCTGTCCAGTTTCACGCGGATGTCGAGGTCCCCGCTGGTGACCGCCATGAGACCGGTTTTCACGGACTGTATCGATGGGACGACGTGTCGTGCCGTGACCACGCCGAGGAAGATGACGATCGTGAGACTGAGCAGAAGAAATCCGAGCAACTGTCTCCGCCTTGCCTCGAATGCGGCAAATTCCGGTCTGACGGGCAGCGCCGCGGCAAGCCAGACGTCCCGCATGGCACGGGAGGGGCCAGCCAGCACGAACCATTCGTCACGTGCGACGGCGGATGTGGCGAACACTCCGCCCTGCTCCATCGCGACTCGGGCCGGGCCTTCGAGAACGCGTCGCTGAAGGCTCGAGGCCGGCGTGAGCGGGACAAGCCGATCGTATTCTTTCCGGTACGCCAAAAACATCCCGTCGGGAATCATGCGGGAGAATTCGATCATCGCGCTTCTGACAGCCTCTTTTTCCAGAAACTTGTCGTGCCAGGCGACGACGAACGCGATCATTCCCCCCGCGTCTGTCGTGACGAATTCATGAAGTTTGACCAGCCAGTGGCTTCCCGCCTTGATGAACTCGGGGACGCTGCGCCGAATTTCCATATGCTGCATGACATTTGAATTGGTGATTTGAGTGAAGGCGTTCCAGAAGAGGACGTCCCGCGGCGAGAGAGGATCGTCGCCGGCCGGCGGCCGGTGAAACATGAGCTGATATCGCTTCCTGAGGACGTTCACGAGCGATATCCGGTAAAAGCGATGGATCCCGTCGACCTGTTCGGAGGTCAGCATGCTGCTGCGAGTTGCGAGTTCGTTTCCCTGCATGTCAAAAAGAAACATGGCCGACAGCGGAAGGGAGGGAGAGGCGTTCGCGAACTCCCCGACGATCCACTCGGCGAGGCCCGGAGCCTGGATGCCGTGAAGAGCGACCGCCTTACGCCACTTGTCGGAGGCGAGAATACGCAGAAACGTTGCAAGATACCTGTTCTCGAGCTCGCCCTTGCTTTGATCGATCGTCGACAGCGTCGAGGAAAGCCTTCGCTCCAGACTCCGCATCAACGTCTCCCGGCGTTCATCCACATACCCGGAGCACGTCTGTATCGCCAGCGACAGCGGAAATGCGCAGGCAAGAAAATACAGGCCGGCGAAACGCCATGCGAGGGGTATGGCGGGCCATGTTCCTAGAAGCAGCCCCCGGACGAGGAGAAGTCCCCCGCCGACGCCGAACGCGAGGCCGACCGCCTTCAGCGGAAGCGGGAACGCCGGCGGCGACTCGACCGGCAACAGAACTGCCGCAATATGCGAGGAATTGAGCATCGCTCGGGTGTAGATTCTGTATCTGCCGACGAATTCCCCCCAGGGCGGCAAGGCGTGCTCCCGTTCACGGAACGGGATGGCACGATACTTCGAACACCAGGCCTGAAGCGCCCGGGACTTCGGAAGAGGTCGAGGAAACAGATCCCCGATCCGAGACGGATGGGCGCGAACGAAACCGTTCCATCGGACGGTTCCGCTTCTGACGGCCGCCGCCGATATTCGCATCGCCGTTGCCGCGGCTTGTGTCGTGTCAGGGACGAGAATGACGAAGCCGGCGACGGGGGTGGTGCCGTCTGCGATCATGTCCCAGACGAGATATTGCTGAACCCGTCCGGTGATCACCTTGATCGGAATTCCCCGAAGGCTCTGAGAGAGAGGGACGACATCCATGTCGTTGCCGAATAGCGTGGTCAGCAGTTTCGCATTGCGTCGTTCCTCGGCCTCAGGGCCGCGCTGCCCGGCGTGGTGCCTGACGATATGATGAAACGCCTGGAGCATCGCCTGTCGGCCGATGGGGCCACCGGCTGGCGCATCGACGATGCGCGGGGGAGTTCCAGGCGGCGCATGCCGGAAGTCGAACATCCAGACGCGCGAACCCTGAAATCGCCGGCGCACCTCGGACGACAGGGACGGCCAGGCGATCTGCATCCTCTGCTCGCGCGTGAGGTCCTCGAGCTTCGCCAGGATCCGTGAGGCATGGATGGATATCTGATCGCGCAGCCGCCAATGAAGGGACATCGCGTCGAGAATACGTCGGGCCTGTTCCTCCTGGCGGCGTTTCTGAGCTTCGATCGAACGCTGGTTCGTTCGATGGTTGCCGATATATATCGAAACCAGCGTCAGCAGCGCAAGAACGGCCGTCAGGAGGTAGGTGGGAATGGCGCCGCGGCGCGATTCCGGGTGCGGATGCCGTCGTCTCTTTTCCATGAACGTGAAACCATCATACACCCGCGCGTCGCGGCGGTCACCAACGATCAGAAGGCGATCCCCGATTCGGCCGGGGAGGAATCGCCGGCGCCGGTCAGCTGGGCGGTCTCGTCCGGGCGGGTGAGAAACGTGACCGACTCGGCGACCACTTCCGTGTAGTAGCGCGGCTTGCCGTCGCCTGCGTCGAACTTCGAAACGCGGAGCCGGCCTTCGACCAGCACCGGCATACCCTTGCGGAGATGTTTCTGGCATCGGTCGGCGGTCGTGCCCCAGGTGGTGACGTTGACGAAGCTGGTTTCGGTGGCGCTCTGGCCGTCGGTGTTTTGAAAGGTGTGGTTCACGGCGATGGAAAGCCCGACCCTTGTCCTGCCGTCGCGGATCTGTCGGGACTGCGGATCGCGGGTCAGATTGCCGGCAATGACGATCTTGTTCAACGAAATCATGGGTTCCTCCTCGGCGGATGTGTGATCGATGCGCGTGCGCATCTGCCCATACCTCATCCGGGAGTCGGGGTCGGGGAAAACTTTTTTCCGGCCGCCTGCTCAGCGCCGGGAGAAATCGCCGCGAAGCCGGTACACAATCGTTCCGATCCATTCGTGCATGGCGTAGGAGAACAGGTTGAAGTCGCTCTCGCAGGCGTTGTCGATCGTTTTTTCCGACTGGACGGGCGCCGGTAGCACCTCGAACCCGGCGGCCTCGAACACGGCGGCCGCGCGGCTGATGTGGGGCCCGTTCGTGACCAGCAGCAGACGACGGATGCCTCGTGGAAGCAGGGCCTGCGCGATTTTCCGCGACTCGGTCCGCGTCGTCGTGATGCCCCCGCTCAGGATTTCGTACGATCCTCGCGGCAGGTCGAGAAACGCGGCGAACGAGGCAACCCAGGCGGCCTCGGGAATCGGCCGGTTCGGAAGGGGATCGCCCGTGCTGAAGACGAGCAGCGGAGCACGCCCGGCCCGCAGCAGTTCGACGCCGTGCAAAACCCGCTGGAGTCCGGCATACGTATACTCGCCCTGTTTCGAGACCCCCGAGGCCAGGACCAGGATCGCATCCGCGTTTCCGTCGGCGTGGGGGAGCAGGAGAGGTCTGCACAGATACCCGGCGATCGGAAGATACGTCAGGAGAACCATGAGCGTACCGACGGCCGCGAGGCTCTGGAGGGTTTTCGAGAGGAGGAGGCTTTGCTCGGCTTTCCGGCCGGCGGCGACGAGCGCCCACAGGCCGATGAGGCCGATCCCGACGGCGAACGCCTGGCGCCCGGGCTCCCGAAACTGGGGAACCACGACGATCGCGACGAACGTCGCAATCGGAACGGCGAGGGCGGCGGTGGCATCGAGGAAACGGGAACGGCCTTTTTCAGGATTCATGCGGGTCTTCCTGCTTCGTCGCCGGCCTGCGACGCTTCTCGTCCGCCGCGAGAGCGTCAATCAGGTTTCTGCACCAGGCGAGAACCGCCGTGCGATACTCGAAATGTTCGAGCCGTTTTCCCTCGTCGCGCAACTTCGTAAAGGCATACAGCATCCCGCAGCCGGCCTTGTGAAGCTCGTAGGCCTGCGGAATCAGCATGGCGAGCCCGGCGCGGGTCGCACGGCCGGGGAGCGGCGAGTCGAAGAACGCTTCCGAGGTCAGAACGAGCGCCAGAAAGCGGTTGTGCGCCTTTCTGCGCACCTGGATGTCGGCCGGCGTCGGCGGCGGTTCGAGCTTCACGGCCACGCGCGACAGCAATTCGTTCCCCAGCAGGGCCATGCAGTACACGTGCGCTTCGAGCAGTCGGTCCGGTTGGCCGCGCAAGGTTTCGAGCGTCAAGTCGTCCATCCGGTGAAAGATGTTCTGGCTTTCCGGGCTCAGCGCCTGTACGGGAAACGTCATCGTCTCGATGCGCCCCTGCTGCTGCTTGAGGGCCCGTTTGGGAAACACCGCGAGCTGGGCGTCGATCGCTTCCACGAGGCTGTCGCTGGTGAGCGGGTTCAGCACCGGCTCAGCGGCCGGGCCATCCTTCCGCGTTTCCGGACGGGCGGCATCCGATGAGGCGACGCTTTTCTCCGTCGACCCGCCTGCCCGGGGTTCGACGACAGGAGCTTCCGAAACGACCGGGGAACGCACGGCTGGCCGGGCCGCCGACACCTGCTGATGCCAGGCGACGATCCCCAGGAGGGCCGCATACGCCGCGGCAACCGCGCCCGCGGGGACGCTTCCGACGTCGACGAGTGCGAGAGGCAGCGCGGCGCCGGCCCCGACCGCCGCCATGAACGCATCCAGCGCCAGCGCCAGACCGGCGGCGAGGAACACGCCAGCCTGGAACCAGACCACGCTCATGACCACCATCAGCAGCCCGATCGGCAGGATGAAATCGAACGACCAGACGACCAGCGGGTTCACGACGAAGGCCGCCAGGGGAACGATGCCGAAATGCCAGGCGACCAGCGGCATCGTCGAAAGGCTCGCGGCCGTCGACACGGCCAGATACCGCGCCGGCACCCTGGGCAGGCGGAGGCGGAGGAACAGGGATTCGAGCGGCGGCCGGCCGAGCACGATCCCGAGAACGGCGACGAAGCTCAGCTGGAACCCGATATGATGAACCCAGGCGGGATCCCACAGCAGGACGGCCAGCGCCGCCGCCGCGATCGGCCTGATAGGGCCGGGATCGGCTTCGAGAAGAGAAGATAGAGCTACGGCTATATACATGACCACGGCTCGCCAGACGGACGGCTGGCCGGACGTCATCATCGCGTAGCCGACGAGGACGGCGACGGTGAGCAGAGCCCGCGAGACCGGCGGAATGCCGCTCCAGTGAAGTATAGCCGTTAGTACAAATGCGAGAACGAGGAGATGCTGACCCGAGACGGCGAGCAGATGGGAGACGCCGGTATCCCTGAACAGGCGGCGGTCTTCGCGGCTCAGCCGGCTCGTGTCGCCGAGCAGCAGCCCCTGCATGAAGCCCTGGTGGCGTTCCGGAAGAAGCCGGGCAATCGCCTCGCGCGTGTGTTTCTGCAGAAAGCCGAACGTCGGTGCTAGCGCGGCCGAACCGGAGGCTTCGCCGAGAGCGGCCGCTTTGAACCTGGCGAGACGCCGGCCGTCCCCGGACGACAGCGTGCCGGTCGCGGAATACCGCTGCCCCGGCTCCGGCAGAAGTTCGGTGCGGCGGGTCTCGATCCGGACGTCGCACGAGAGGGCGATTTCCTGCGATGCCGTTTCATACAGCGGCCGGGACATGGTGAACGACAGGCCTCCGCGGGCCAGCGGCCTGAAATCGCCCGAGCAGACGCCGGTCAGACGGCCGCTCGAGCCGTCGAAGGGCACCAGTTCGGCGGGCGTCGCGGGGGGCTCATACCTGACCGTTCCCGCGAACGTACCGCAGGCGATCGCACAGCCCAGCAACGGCGCCCACGCCGCCCGCCCTCCGAGCGGCAGGACGAACGAGAGGATTGCCCCGCCGATGGCCAGCCCCAGAAACACCCACGAACCGGCTGCCGGCACGAAGTCGGCGAGCTGCAGACCGATGATGAATCCCGCCACGAACAACGGCAGGGTTTCGTATTCGCCTCCGGAAAGGGGCCGGGGGGGATGTCGTCGTTTCACGGTTCCTCGTCCAGTCGCACGCCGTCGATGCGCAGTTGATTGATCTTCGCCGGCCCGAGCCCCGGAACCCGCCGTTGCAGATCATCCCAGCTCCTGAACGGCATCTCGCGCCGCTCGGCGATGATCCGGTCGGCGATGATCGGTCCGATGCCGGGGCACGCCAGCAACGCGGGCCGGTCGGCCGTGTTGACGATCACCTTCGACGGCGCCTGCCGCCCCGTTTCGGCGATCGGAACGCCCCACACACGGCCCTTCGCATCGACGTGCGTGTCGATCAGGGCCTCCCCGGCGGGAACCGCGTCCGAAGGACTGACGGCATGCGTCGACCACCACGCCGCGACGAGGTTGATCAGAAGAGAGCCAACGATGAGAATCAGGAATTGGCGGCGGTCGTCGGCGTTCGGCTCAGACATACCCTCCATCCTTCCACCTCGCTGCGGACCGTCCAGGGACGGTCTCCGAGGGCTTCCGCTATCCAGCCGATGCCGGCGATTTCCCGGCCGGGTTCGGTCTCGAACCGGCGTGCGTCGACGACGACCCAGTTCCAGCCACCCCGCTCGAGCGCCACGCGCACCGCACGCCTGGGCAGAAACGGCTCGGCGAGCTTCTCGAGGGACGGCGCCGGCCAGCCGCCCGTCCGTTCGAGAAACGACCGGGCGAGCAGAGGCGCGAATGGCAGGAGCAGCGACCAGATCAGCCGCAGGCCCTCACCGGGAACGGCGGGGCCGGCCGGCGCCCGCTTCCAGGCCTTGCGCACCGCGGCCAGAGCGGGGTAGGCATGCGCCCGCAGGACGAGGTGATCGCGCGCCGCGAAGGCCGCGGACAACCAGGGGGCGGCGTCCCAGTCGCAGCGCTCCGGGCCTTTCTGGGCCGTCGCGACGGCGGCTTCGGAACACTCATACACCATCGAAAGCCAGCGATGGGCCGATTCCAGCAACGGTTCGCCGGGAAGGGCGTCGCCTGCGGTCAGGGAGGCGATACATATCGCATCATATCCATACTCGGCGGCGAGTTCCAGAACGTCGGAAACCGGCATGACGTCGACCGGAAGCCAGCATTCGCGTCCGCTCCAGACCTGAAGCGCGCGCTGCCGGACATCGGCCCGAAACGACCCCTCCGAGCGGGAGGTCGGGGACCAACGGAAAGCGTCGCGGGCGATCCGGTGCGGGTTGTACCGGAGGCTCATTTGCCAAGCTGTGTCCAGAGGAGATCGATACGCTTGTTCTTGATGCCGGCCTCGTATGCGAGGAAAAACAGCAGCTCCCGCGCGTGGTCGATGATCGCCGGCTCCTTCATGGCTTTCCCGCACGCGATCATCAGGCGGATCTCGGTGATGAAGAAGTCCTGGTCGCTCGCCTGGGCGTTCTTCTCGACGGCGAGGAGGCCCTTCATCACGTCGGTATAGGCGCGGGACAGGAATTTCTCGACCAGGCCGTTCACCTCTCGCGCGGTTGCGGCGGCCCGCTTCATTTCGATGCCTTCCGGGCTCGTCAGCTTCGCGGCGCGCTTTTCGGCCGTCGCGACGGCGTCCGGGGCCTTCCTGAGATTGAAGAACGAGTCGTAGGCCTGGATCAGCGCCGCGCCGACGATTAGCGCGTCGAGATCCTCTCCGCTCGTGAACGTTCTGCCGGCAAGTCCTGCAATTTTGCGGTATACCCTCAGAGGCATCCCGAACTCGGTCTCGGCCTTGGTGAACGCGGCGAGCGCCAGGTCTCCGCGGTCCTTTTCGACGGCGAGACGGCCTTCCTCGAGATGACCGTCGAATCGCCCCTGCGCTTTCGATCCGAGCAGATACAGACCGCCGGTTACCACCGCCGCCGCGGCCAGCAGAACGCCGATCAGGGCGATGAAAACCATGGAACCGCGACGGTTCCGCGAGTCGGAAAACATCGGCGAATACAGGTTTCTCGGGTTGTTCGGATTCATCGGCCCCATTATAGCCGCATCCCCCGTTCCCTGCAACTCCCGCGGGGCTCGAGTTCGAGTTTTTCGGGAAACGGGGGGCGACGCCCGATTCCGGTTGCGCGCGGGGCCGGAGTGCGGTAATGCTGGTAGCATGAACACCATTCACGATGCGCCCGCGGCCGGTTCCTTCACCCCGTTCCTCGTCGACCGAAACATGATGGGCAGGCTCACGGACGCCCTCGTCTACGCCTCCGGCGACTGCCGGTACGGTTTTCTCGACAAACTCTGCGCGATTCATCGCATCAACACCCTCGCGGGGCTGTTCGCCGCGAACCACGGCTGGCTCGGCGCAAGCTTCTCGGCGGTCGAGATCCTCTCCGTTCTCTACCACCTGCGCATCGGCGACCCCGCGCTGCCGGGGGCCGGCCGCGACCTGGTGGTCCTCTCGAAAGGCCATGCGGCGATGGCCCAGTATGCGATTCTCGCGGCCTGCGGCCTCTTCCCGATCGGAAAACTGCTCGAATACAAGACGATCCGCGGCTTGCCGGCCCACTGCGACCGGTCGGTTCCCGGCGTCGACACCGACAGCGGATCGCTCGGCCAGGGGCTGTCGAAAGCGCTCGGCCTTTCTCTCGCCAGGCGCCGCGCGGGCGTTTCCCATCACTGCTACGTGCTTCTCGGCGATGGCGAGCTCCAGGAAGGCCAGGTGTTCGAGTCCCTGCTGACCCACGCCCGGCTCGGACTGTCCGGCTGCATCCCCATCATTGACCGGAACTTCCTCCAGTCCGACAGCCGGTGCGCCGAAATCAAGGATGCCCACGACTGGAATGGCCTGTTTTCGGGAATCGGCCTGCGTGTCTTCACCTGCGACGGTCATTCCGTCCGCTCCCTCGACCAGACGCTCAAGGCCGCTGCCGAGTGTGGCCGCCCGGCGATCGTGATCGCGGAAACGGTCAAGGGATACGGGACCTCGCTGACCGGAATGACGCCTCAAACGGAGCGTCGTCGGGGCGTCTGGCACGCCCGCATCCCCGACCGGGGCGAGTATCTGGCCATGGCGGCCGAACTCGTCGAACGGCTCGGCGATTCGGATATCACGAACGCGTTCGCCGCATGGCGCCGCGAGCACGCCCCCCAATCGGCGCGGGAGACGCCCGCCGAGCCAGCGACGGCCGTGACTGCGACTTCCCGCCCGACCGCCGCCGGCTTCGTGGCCGCGCTACAGGATGCGATGCCGCGCCGGAAGATGCTGTTCGTCCTCGATGCCGACCTCGAGAAGTCCTGCCGCCTGACCGACATCGCTCTCGGCTCTCCCGACCGGTTCATCGAAGTGGGCATCAGCGAGCAGGACATGGCCTCGATCGCCGCCGGCATCGCCCTCGGCGGCGGCGTGGCCGTTGTGAACACCTATGCCGCATTCCACAAGCGCGCGCTCGACCAGTTGTTTGCGATCTCGGCAGAAGGGCTTCCCGTCATCGTCGCCGGCCATTACGCAGGCATCGACTATCATACCGACGGGAAGTCGCACCAGTCACTGAACGATATCGGGCTGATCCGGGCCCTGGGCGGCTTCGACGTCTACGAACCGCTCACGCCGGAAGACGCCGGAAATCTTCTCGCAATCCTGCTCGACCGGTATGCCGACGATCGGGTCGCCAGCCGCCGGTCGGTGCCCGCGTATCTCCGCCTGCATCGCACGCCGCTCCCGGACCAGCTGCCGAAACCGTCGGAAGAGGCGCCCCTGCGCTGGCGCCGCTGGCGGTTCGATGGCACGGGCGCCGGCAGCGAGTCCGGCCGCATCCGCCTCTTCTCGTCCGATCCGCACCTGGTCTCGATGGCGCTGGAGTGGGTTGCGGGCTGCCCGGAATCGGTGGCCGGGCGGTATGAGGTGATCGGCTTCCTCGACTATGCGGATCCCGACGGGGAGATCGCGCGGCTCGCGCGCTCGGCGAGCCGCGCGATCGTGCTTGAAAGCCATTTCCCGGCCGGCGGCCCCGCGGAGTGGCTTGCCGCGCGGGCGGGAGCGCCGGTTGCGCGCTTCGGGCCCCTCCGGCCGGCAGGATCGGCGAGAACGCTCGCCGAAATGCTTCGCGCGCACGGAATGACGCTTGATGCTCTGGAGGGCCTCCTGAAGCCGGGGACGTGAGTGGAAGAGGAGACTTACTCCTCGTCGTCCCCGTCCTCTTCATCCTCGTCGGATTCTTCTTCGGCGGCGAGCGCCGCCGAGGAGGATGCCATGCCGACGCCGACGTTGCGCATGTCGCGCGCCTGGTTCGCGAACCACAGCATGACGCCCTGGGCGCCAGACGAGCCGAACAGCAGTTGCTCGATGAACTTGTTGCTGACCTCGAGATTCCCGACGATGCGATTCGCTCCCGCGAGAATATACATAATCTCGAAAATGCGGGACTCGGGCATGTTCTCCTTGGGAATCTTCGTGCCGTCAGGCATGAACGCGTCTTCCAGGCTGGTCGACTTGTTCGTGATCGTCAGGAAATTGATGGCTTCGCGCAGGAACGCGTTCTCGAACTCCTTGAAGGGCTTCCGCGCGGCTTCGTCGGTGAACTGCTCCGTCGCATCGCGGCTCGCCCAGGCACCGTTCAGATACGTGTAGCCGAGAATCCGGTGGTTCGCCTTGCGGGCCTTGTAGCAGATGGCGGCCAGTTCGTACGACCGGATTGCCGCGTCGAGATCGCCTTCCTTCTGGAGTTCGTTATACGGCTTGCCTTTGGCGATGATGCCCGCCGCCGATTTCTGCAGGAGAGGGGAGATCCGCCGCAGGATCGCCAGGTCTTCCGGGGTGAGGGTCTTCAGCTTCTCCGCGGCCAGGTCCTTCCAGATCTGCTGGCCGGAACTCGCCGCCCGGACGCGGCTCTGTGCCTCCCACTGGGCCTTGTGGCTCTGAAAATACTCCTGGCGGCGCAGGTCGTCTTCGCTCATCCGGGGGCAGAAAAACTTGTCTTCGCCGGCATAGAAACAGTTGGGACAGACGCACACGGCGAATAGCCGCGGGTTGACCTGGCCGACGTAGATCGGGCGGTAATCGATATCGCGTTTCGCGATGCTGAACTGCGTCTTGCGCAGGGTGTACCGCGTGAACGGCTTTTCGCAGACCGGGCAGGTGATCGACTTCTGGAAAAATAGTTTATCGTTTAATACCATGACTGTTCCCCTGATGCTGCCGCCTGAAAATGAAAAGGCTTCTTTGCAGGATACACCACGGTCAGGGGATGCGCAACAATTTGTGTACCTGCGGAATCCAGCGCACTTCGCGGAAATGCGGGCGCAGCATCTGCAGCCATTCGAGAATCAGCCTGCTGTCCCAGTCGCCGATCGACGAGGCGCTTGCCGAAAACGGCTGTACGACGGCGACGTAGCGGTGCGTGTCGATCTTTTCGAGCTGCCGGACGATCTCGTCGGGGTCGTCGATTGCGTCGATGACCAGTTTCAGATACGACCGTTCCGGGGGCACGGCCTTCAGGAAACGGCGATGCTTCTCGGCCAGCCGGCCGTTGAGGCCCCAGTTCTTCGACAGCTTCAGATCGACACTCCAGAAATCGACGAACTCGGCGATCCCGGCCGCCTGGGCGGCGAGGCTGCCGTTCGTTTCGAGAAAGATCTTCAGGCCGTCCCGCCGGCAGAGCCGGGCGAAGCCTTCGATGAATTCGGCCTGCATGAGAGGCTCGCCGCCGGTCAGGGAGATGCTGTGAAAATCGCCCATCGGGTACTCGCTCGTGAGCGTGTCGTACAGAACCTCGGCGGAGACCGGGTTCGCGATCTGCTGCGTACGCCTGCCGGGCCACGGCCAGAGCGTGAAGCCCGGTCCGGCATCCCACGAGCGTCGCGTGTCGCAGTTGCGGCAGAGCAGATTGCATCCTGCGAATCTCACGAACAATTGCATGAGGCCGACCTGCATGCCCTCTCCCTGGATCGAAGGAAATATTTCAATCAGCTTCGCGCCTGTGTCATGCATGCTCTCCTCCTGGTGCGTTCCCGGATTCCGCCATCGACTGCAGACCGAACTCGTCGATGATCGGAATGCCGAGCGATTCGGCCTTGGTTTTCTTGCCGGATGTGTATCCGGGCCCTTCGAGGGATCCGATCACGAGATAGTTCGTTTTCGCGGATACCGACCCGCTCACCCGCCCACCGTGACGCTTGACCAGAGTCTCGAGCTCGCTTCGCGGAACGCTGGCTTCGCCGGTGATGACGAAGGTTTTCCCCGCGAGAGTCGGTGCGGCCTGCGTCGGCGCTTCGCTGGCCGGCGTTTCGATCAGCCACGCCGCGAGGCGGTCGAGCCAGGCGACGTTCGCCGGCTCGGCCAGGAATCCGGTGATGCACTGGGCAACCTTGTCCCCGATGCCGGGAACGGTGAGAAGCTGATCGGCCGAGGCGGCCCTGAACGCCGCAAAAGTGGGGAACCGGTGCGCCAGGTCCTCCGCCGATACCGCCCCCACGTTCGGGATGCCGAGCGCCGCGATGACCTTCGCCAGCGGCCTCGCCCGCGCTTTCGCTATATTTGCAAGAATTTTCTCGGCCAGTTTTTCCCCCATCCGCTCGACGCTGAGAAGGTCCTCGCGGCGCAGGCGGAACAGGTCGACGGGCTCGGCGACCAGGCCGGCCGAGACGAGCCGCTCGACGAGCTGGGGCCCGACGTTCTCGATCTCCATCATGGTCACGAAGTAGGTCACCCGCCGCGCGAGCATGCCCTGGCACGCCGCGTTCGTGCAATGGACGACGGTCGATTCGCCCGCGCCGGGAATGCCTTCCTCCGCCTCCCGGCAGACCCGGGTGGGACCGCCGCAGGCCGGGCAGGCTTCCGGGGGCTCGATCGTGGTCTCCGTGCCAGTTCGCTCGTCCCGCCGCGCCTCGACGACGTAGGGGATAATGAAACCGGCCTTCTCGACGACGACGAGGTCGCCGACGCGGATGTCCTTTTCCCTGATCTGGTCGATGTTGTGGAGAGAGGCGCGCGAGACAGTGGTGCCGCCGAGTTCGACCGGTTCCAGCACGGCGACCGGCGTGATCTGCATCCGCCCGACCTGCCAGACGACCGACTGGAGGCGCGTGACGGCCTGCTCCTGGGCGAACTTGTACGCGATCGCCCACCGGGGAGCCTTCGCGGTCACGCCCAGTTCGCGCCGCAGCGCGAGCGAGTCGACCTTCAGAACGACGCCGTCGGTGTCGAAGTCGAGTTCCTTCCTCAGCCGGTCGGCGGTTGAAATATACTCTTCGATATCTTCGAAACTTCGGCACAGCCTGGCCGGCGCGTTGACGACGAACCCCTGGCGGCCCAGAAACTCGAGCGACTCCCAATGACTGGTGAAGCCGAGTTCGCGCGCCTGGGCGATGTCATACACCGTGACGCGCAGGCCGCGTCCCGCCGTGACGGACGGGTCGAGGTTCTTCAGCGAGCCCGAGGCGAGGTTCCGACAGTTCTTGAAGGGCTCCTCGCCGGCCGCAAGCCGCTCGTGGTTGAGCTCGGCCAGCTTCGAGCGGGGGACCCACGCCTCGCCGCGGATGTCCATGTCGAATCGACTCTCGATCGTCAGCGGCAGCGAGCGGACGGTGCGGATGTTCCCGGTCACCACGTCGCCGACGCGGCCGTCGCCTCGCGTGACGCCTGCCTCGAGCCGTCCGTCCCGGTAGGTCAGCGAGATGGACAGCCCGTCGATCTTCAGTTCCGCCACGATCGGGAAAACGTGTTCCCCGGCGATCTTCTGCATCCGGGCGATCCATTCGCGGAGGTCGCCCGTGCCGTAGGCGTTGTCGAGGCTCATCATCGGAACGCGATGCCGCTCGGTATCGAACGAATTCGCGGCTCCGCCGACGCGCCGGGTCGGCGAATCGGGGGAAATCAGCTCGGGGTGAGCCTCTTCCAGGTTGCGGAGCTCGGCCATGAGCCGGTCGAACTCCGAATCGGGAATCTCCGGTTCGCCCTTGACGTAATACAGCCATTCGTGACGCCTGATGCGCCGACGAAGCTCTTCGATGCGGGCGGCGGGGTCGGTCGTCGTCATCCTGCGCCCTTCGTCAGCGGTCGAACAGGTCGAGCGCCAAGGCCTGAACGCCGCCCGACGTTCCGATCCAGACCGTTCCAGAGCCGGCCGCAAGAGACCGAACGTCCGAGGCGAGAAGCCCGTCGGCCGGGGTGATGACGCGCGTCGATCCGTTGCGGATTCGCGCCAGGCCGCCCGTGCAGCCAGCCCAAACGTCGTTGCCGACCGGCAGGACGGCGTCGATCCGATCCGCCGGCAACCCCCGCGACTGGTTGAACACTTCCCAGTCCGCCGTTGCGCCGCTCATGACCCGCTCGACGGGGGTGCGGAGCCGGCACAGTCCGCCCGGCGTGGCCGCCCAGACCGTTCCCTCCGGCGAGACGGCCAGCGAAAGAATCCAGTTGTGCGCGAGATTCGTCGCAAACATGTCGATCGTCGACCAGGCGGAGGGATTCGCCGCCGGCAGCCGGGTGTCCCAGATGCTCAGGCCGTCGTCGTTCCCGCACAGCGCATAGTGGCCGAGCTTGCCGATTGAGCCGATCCAGAGATCCGCCAGGCCGCCGTTCGAGATCCGCTTCGTAACCGTCTCGAACCGGCCGTTTGGAAGCAGGAACGAAATGCCGTTCTGGGTGCCGACCCACAAAACGGCGCCGTCCCAGTGGAGAGACCAGATCATGTCGTGGGCCAGGCCGTCCGCCGCAGTATACCGCTGGAACCGCCTGCCATCCTGACTCCGGAACAGGCCGTCGAAACTGCCGATCCAGAGCGACGTGCCGTCGTGCGCGAGGGCCGTAGCCGGTTTTGCAGGAAAACTGCCTTCGTCCGGCGTCATCAGGAGGGCCTGCCCCGCCGTGATCCGTGCCAGGCCGCCTTCCGTCGCCGCCCAGACGAGGCCGTCCGGAGCGACGAGAACCGCGTTCACCGGCGGAAGCGGCGTCGCGACCTGCCACCAGGCCGGGACGGTCCGGGCGATGGCGGCGCCCGCACCTGAAAGCTCCGTCGGCGACACGACCGGCGGTTTCTCGTCGGGCGTCACGACGGGGAGACGCTCCTCGGTGCGCGGAATCGGGGCATTCGCGGGGAGCGGCGGAGGCGCGACCGCACCCTGCGGCATGGGTAGAACCGCAGGAATACTCTGCGTCCGGCCCGCCTGGGGCGGCGTGAAACGAATGCTATATATCAATGTCAATACCAGGATGATTCCGGCCCAGAACGCAAGATTCGAGCCGTTCGGGTCTCGGGCCAGCGGGTGTCGTGGACTCATGATGCTCCTCCCGTGCTCACTGGCCCGTCGCCGGCACGAACCGGCCGCCCTCGATGCGGGCGAGTTCGACGGGCCGGGTCTCGTTCCCGCTCGCGTCGAACCCGCCCTTCCCGGTCACACCGTCGTATGAGGCGATCGCGGCGAGGGCGTCCCGGACGGGGATGCCGCGCTCCACCGAGGAGCGGAGGGCGGTGGCCGCCAGGTGAAGGGCGTCGAAACCGTGCGCCGCGAACGAGTCGGGATCGCTTCCGAACGCGCCGCGGTAGCGTTCCATGAACGCCCGGGCCGCCTGGCCGCCCTTCGCGGGATTGAACGGCATCGTGACGACGGCCCCCTCGGCGGCCGGGCCCGCGATGTCGAGAAAGCCGGCCGGAGCCATGCCGTCGCCGCCCAGGACGGGCATGCGCATGCCAAGCTCGCGTGCCTGCCGAACGATCAGCCCGGATTCCTGCGCGAGGCCCCAGATCAGCAGACCGTCGGGATTCAGGGGCCTGATGCTTTCGAGATGCTTCGTGAAGTTCACGGTGCCGCCGTCGAACGCCGCGTTCGCGACGATCGACTGGCCGAGCTCGGCCGCCCGGGCCGCATACACGCGCGCTCCCATCGAGCCGTATTTGTTCGAGTCGTGAAGAATCGCGACGCGGCGGAGTTGGAGCGTGCGAACCGCGAACGACGCCAGCTCCGACGCCTGGACCGTGTCGTCCGTCAGGCAACGGAACGAATACCGGAACCCGACGCGGGTGATGAAGGGGTTTGTGCTCACCGAAGTGAGCATCGGGATGCGCGCTTTCTCGCAGACGCGCTGGACGTTCATCGTCGCATCGGAACTCACCGTTCCGATCACCAGTTTCACGTTGTCGCGATAGATCAGGTTCTTGGCGGCTTCCGCCGCCGCGATCTTGTCGTTCGCATCGTCGGCGAAGACGAGCTCGAGCCGCTGGCCGGCGATGCCGCCTTCCGCATTGACGGCGTCGGCCGCGAGGCGGATGCCGTTCCGCATCGAGATGCCGTAGATCGAGGTTGGGCCGGTAAGCGGCGCGA
Organism: Candidatus Ozemobacteraceae bacterium; assembly: GCA_035373905.1. Taxonomy (NCBI): domain Bacteria; phylum Candidatus Rifleibacteriota; class Candidatus Ozemibacteria; family Candidatus Ozemibacteraceae; species Candidatus Ozemibacteraceae bacterium. The sequence goes on from DAOSOK010000004.1 coordinate 159,580, forward strand.
TCACGCCGATCCTGAGCGTATTGCCGCCGATGCCGAAACCCGCCCAGATGATGGCGACGAGCACCGCGAGGGCGACGAACTGCGGCAGGCCGAACGAACGGGTCATCGCAGGTTCCTCCCAGATATATGCTTTCGGATACGTTCGTCGAGACGCGTCAACCGCCAGCCGCCGTCCTGATATACGGGAGCATCAGGAGTAGGATGCCGGTGTAGAGCGCCATCGCGAAGAAGAAAAACAGGGTGAAGAAGAAAAACGGCGTCTCGCGGACGATTTTCCGGAACAACTCGCCCTCGACTTCCTCCTTCTCCCGGAACTTGCGGGAAAACCGGTCGAAAATAAACAGCGTGAGCGAGCCGATGCCGATGAACCCGAACGCGAAGCCGAAGCCGGCCGAGAAAATCCAGGTGTGCTGATGGTGCGGCGCCGTCGAAAACAGCAGCCACGCGGCTATCAGGCTCACGGCGAGAAGCGTGCAGAAAATCGTCGCCGCCCAGAACAGCCATGCCCAGAGAAAGTCCTTCATGCGCCGGCCTCAGGACCTGACCTTTTCCCACGTCCCGCGGAAGCGGTCGGCCGGGTATTTCTTGCGGTTCTTCGCCATCTTCCGGTGCAGGGCATCCGAGAGGTCGATCTGGAGCACGTTCGCGAGGCTCAGCAGATACGCGAGTACGTCGGCCATCTCGTCGGCCACTTCCCCGCGCTTGGTCCGGGAAAGCTGGGCCGGGGTCGGGTGCTCCCACTGGAAGTGCTCCAGAAGCTCGGCCGCCTCGATCGCGACCGAAGCGGCCACGTTCTTCGGCGTGTGATACGGGGCCCACTCCCGCTCGCTGATGAAGCCGCGAACGAGGTCTTTCAGCGCTTCGACCGTCGTGACGCAATCGGAAAACGCCGCGTCTTCCCCGTCGGATGCGGTTCGGGACGGAGCTGGCCGCGACGTCACGATCTTCGGTGCCGCCTGCCTGCGCGGCTTGGCATCGGACGTTCGGGCGGATTTCTTTTTCGGAGCTGCGTGGGCGGGGATTCTTTTCGGCATGGCTGTGAAGGGGATGCGGCGGTCAGGGGCGCGGCATGCGTTCGACCGATGCGGACTCCGCAAGCATCGCCGCGTTGAGTCGGAGGATCTGGTGCGCGAGATCGAGGTTCACGCGGTCGAACGTGTCGGTGACCTGGTGATACGTCGGGTTGTCGTCATACTCGGATTCGATCGTCAGCATCGTCGGAATCTGCTTCTTCAGGAAGGGCACGTGGTCCGAGCCCCATGGATTCGTGCTGATCTGCGTCGAAAGCGTGGTGTAGGCGGCCGCGAGTTCGGCCATCCGCTCGGCCATCTGCCGGTTGAACGCGGCCGTCTCGAGAACAGCCGAGAGGGGCGGTTTCGCGTCGAAGCCGATCATGTCCATGTTGATGACCGCCCGCATGCCGGCGATCTCGGCCGGCGAGAGCCCGGCCACGTAAGCTTTCGAACCGAGGAGCCCCTGCTCTTCGCCCATCACGACGACGTATCGGACCGTCGCCCGACCCTTGCGACCCTGCATCAGCCGCGCCAGGGCGAGCACGCCGGCAGCGCCGGACCCGTTGTCGTCGGCGCCGGGAGCCAGCGTCGAGGCCTTCGGCGACGTGCTGTCGAGGTGACCGAGGATGACGACCTCGCCCGCGTTCGCCGGGTCGAATCCCGGTTGGACCGCTTCGATGTTCGCGCTGGGCGCCCCCGCGCTTCCGAACGCCTGCCGGCGGACCGTCAGGCCCATGCCACGCAGCGAGGCTTCGCAGTAATCGAGGGCTTTCGCGCCGCCCGCGGCGTATGTGTAGCGCGTCTGAAGGTCGGCGAGCGCTTTCAAGTCGGCGGCAAAGGCGCTTCGATCGAGCCCGTTCAGGAAGAGCGCGACCGGATCTTCCGGTGCGGGCTCGGTTCTCCCCGGCCTGCTCGGCGGGGTCAGAACGACTGTGTCTTCCGGCAGTGGGTCGAGCCGGGTGAACTCCGAAAGCCAGCGAGAAAGCCCCATCCGAGCCGTTTCGCCAGCCAGAATGACATGATAACCCTGCCTGCTCATGATCGTTCGGACGCCCGGAAAAACGCGCCCGCGAAGCGCCGGGTCTTTCGTGGACAGCAGCCAAGCTTCCTCGCCGGGCCGGAAGGGAACCGCCGTGGCTTCGGGGTGGCGGCGGACCAGGCTTTCCGCAAAACGGCCTCTGCAGACGAAGACGGTCTGTGCCCCGATCGTCGTCCAGGCGATCTGGGAACCGTCGGCCTTCTTGATGACGGATTTCGCGGTCTCGGTGGGCAACCCGATCGCCCAGCGGTTTTCGGTCTCCGCGGCATCGACGGCGGCAAAGCCCAGAAACGCGGCAACCAGAGCCCCTGCCAGGAATGCGGTCTTGCGAGAATTCATGCTTCCCTCCCTCGAGGTTCGATCGGTTCGTATGCTTCCATGATACCAGAATCCGTCTCCCGGCGAACAGTACCGGACAGGAAGGAAAATGAAAACGCTTCGGCCGTGCGGCCGAAGCGGGAAATACGCATGGAAGCCGGCGCCGCGCCGTTATTTTTTGTGAAGCTTGTCCAGCAGGGTGTGGATCTTCTTCAGAAGGGTTTTCAACCGGTCGACGATGCGCTGGACGAGAACCAGAAACTTCTGCTCGAGCGTCTGCGGGGAAGCGGGGTTTCCGATTTCATCCTTCTTGCCGCCGTTATCCGCGCCATTTTCCGGGGTGTCGCCGCCTTTCGGGGGAATCTGAGGAGAAGTGGTGGCCCTCGTATGACGGAAGATCCGGTCGTGGGCGGGGAGGAACTTTTTCGCCCGGGTGCTGTAGGTGCGAACGACGGCCGCCTCCGGGGACAGCCTGATGGTCTGGATCCAGGCTTCCTTCGGCATGATGTTGGGGACATGGATGACGGTGACGCCGTCGACCTTGTTCGACTTCGAGGAGAAATCCTTCGATCCGGGCCGGATGTGCAGGTGGCCGGCCACCCAGAGAAACACCTGGGGGTTCTGCTTCAGCAGGCCGCGAATCTTGTCGGCCGGCTGGATGTTCCCGTGAATCGGGCCCAGGTCGGTTTTCCGCTCGTAACTTCCCGTGAGCGGGGCGTGGCAGAAAATCACCGTCGGCAGCCTCGGGTTCTCCGCGAGCGTTTTCTTCAGAAATTCCATGCTCGTGTCCGACAGTTGGGCGAGAGGCTTTCCCTCGAGGGCGTCGAGCGGGAGGAAGACCAGGAGATGGCCGCCCGCTTTCACGGAATAGCGGATTCCCTTCTGGTTCAGGTGGGAACGGAACCGCTCGAGTTTTTCTCGTCTGATCTTCTTGGTCGCGCGACTCTTCTTTCCGTCCTTGTCGATCGTATCGTCATAGATATAATCGTGATTCCCGGTGACGGCGAACACAGGAACGTTGAACTCTCCGAGCTTTTTCCGGACAAGGTCGAATTCGTCGGGACTGGCGACTTTCGAATCGAGGTCGCCGGTGATGGCGACGGCGTTCATCCCCGCAAGGCCGTTGATCGCCCTGATCGCGCTCTCGAGACCGTCGAGATTGTCTTTCCGGATGTGCAGATCGCTGAGAACCCCGATCGTGTATGCATCACCCGTCTTTGGGATTGCCGCCGTCGCAGCGGGAGCCGCATCATCACCGACGTTCAGCGAGGCCCCCATTCCGGGGACTTCATTGACGCTCGTCGTGACGTCGTGTTCCTGGAGGATTTCGAGAGGGTCTTGTGCGAGACCGCCGAGGGGAAATACAAGGCTGATTGTCAGGACGATGATGATGGCCGGCCAGATCCGATGCGTTTTCATGGCTTCCTCCTCTGCTCTGCGTTCTTGCAATATTACCGGAATTTCCGGGAAGAGTTACATCGCCGCGATTCCGGGCAAAAAAAACTCCCGGGCGGAGCCCGGGAGAGAAACGCGGTTTCGTTGATCAGGAGGAGAATATGAGGAAGGAGGGGTTCAGGGAATCACTCGCTGCGGATGGTTTCGACCTCGTGGCCTGCGCTCAGCCAGCCCTGGATGCCCTCGGGATACTCGATGAGGTTCTTGTATCCGAGAGACTTCAGGTGCTCGAACAGCTTGCCGCTGGCTGGGCATTTGAGATTGGAGCAGTATGTCACAATCAGCGCCTCCTTCTCGGGAAGCATCCTGAGAATGGTGCTGACCTTGCTTTCGGCGTTCAGCGACTTCGCGCCGGGGATCCTGCGGCCGTCGTCGTATTTGCCGCTGCGGGCGTCAAGGATGTGAAGGGGGACGCCGGAGGACAGCAGCGCCTTCAGGCCCTCGGTGGTGATGATCGAACCGCTCGTCGCGTGCGGTTTCACCTCGACGGTCTTGGAAGGTTCGACGGCGCAGACGCCGCCGGGACAGTCGGAACTTTTCGCGGTGGGGGAGGGCGAGGATACGCAGCGTGCGCAGCACGTGCAATCGCCGCACGATCCCGATCCTGCGTTCGCGATGGGGATGACGAACAGGGCGACGGTGAAGATGATGAGCGATACGATAAGTGCTCTCATCGGGTTGCCTCCTCGGATGAACTGAAGTATTAGATGTATATATAAATGTTAATCAACACAACAAATATTAGCTTCATCTAACCTAGTTTGAATATACGTGAAAATCGCCGGTTTGGCAAATAGTATTTTTTTCACAACCGGAATGAGGTATCGTATCGGTGATGCCGCCGGCGTCCGAATCTGGGCCTTACGTGGAGAGTCTTATGCCGAATCTGCTCGTGTGCGGGTTGACGAATCTCGAAATGACCGTCCGGGTGGATGGGTTCCCCATCGGGTATGTTCCGGTGCGTTACGTCGAAAACGGCGTTCGCGCCACGTGTTCCGGGGTCGGCTTCAACGTCGCGAGAGCCCTGCACGTGCTCGGAAACGGCGTCCGGTTTCTCTCGATCCTCGGTGACGATCCCGCCGGCCGCATCTGTCGGGAGGAAATCCGCGCCGCCGGCATCGACGACGTCGATATCATCTCCAGCGACGGAGGAACCGCGCATTCGACGATCCTCGTCGATGGCGTGGGCAGGCGGCAGATCAACCTCGACCTCCGGAAGATGCAGGAGCAGACGTTTCCCGTCGATCGATTCGCTGCCGCCGTGCGGGACGCCGGGATCGCGGTTTTGTGCAACATCAACTTTGCGCGGCCGCTGTTGTGCGAGGCGAAAAAGCTCGGGAAGATGATCGCGGCGGATCTTCATGCGCTGGGCTCGCTCGAAGACGAGTACAACCGCGACTGGCTCGAAAAGGCGGACATCCTGTTCATGAGCCACGAAGGGCTTTCCTGCCCGCCCGAGGCGTTCGCGCCGGAGCTCCTCGGACGGTTCCCCGCGCGCTTCCTCGTGATCGGTCTCGGAAGCGAGGGCGCTCTTCTCGCCGAGCGCGGTCGGCCCCCGAAACGCGTCCCGGCCGTCACGCCGCGTCCCGTCGTCAACACGATCGGAGCTGGCGACGCCCTCTTCGCGGCGTTTCTCGACGGATGGCTGCGATACGGTGACGCCTCCGCCGCCCTGGCTCGCGCCGTGTATTACGCGGGCTGGAAGATCGGCGAGAGCGGCGGGGCCGCCGGGTTGATGACCGCCGCCGAACTCGATTCCCTCTACGGACGCCCCTGACGGGGGCATGCGCATCCTGCCGGCTGCGAAACCGGGCGGAGCGAGATCCACCGCTCCCACTGCCTCCTGGGAGGCTTTTGACAGGATCCATCCGGAAGTGTACCATTGATTGTCGGTCTAACTTCTGAGACAATATATGAAAATATAGTATTGTGTGTGATCGAGGTGAGGATGATGAAAGAGCACATCGGAGAGGCGTTCCAGTGCGAGACGAAGTATCGCAGAGAGGCCATGCGCGGTGCGCCGGAATTTTCGAAGATGCCGGCCCCCTTCAAGGAATATCCTGACAAGCCCGTCGTCGCCTTGCCCGAACCCGGCGGCGTCAGACCCTGTTCGCTGAAACAGGCATTTCAGAAACGGCGCAGCGTGCGCGCATACGCGCCGAAGCCGATCACGATCGCCCAGCTTTCCTTCCTGCTTTGGGCGTCGGGCGGGGCGCGTGGCCGCGAATCGGGACTCCTGCGTCGCACGGTGCCGTCGGCGGGCGGGCTGTACCCGATCGAGACCTACGTGGTCGTCAACGCGGTCGACGGTCTCGAAACCGGCGTGTACCACTACTCGGTTCGCACCCATTCCCTCGAGCGGCTTGCCGATGGGCGGTTCGGGGATGCCCTCGCCCATGCCGCCCTCGAGCAGAACCAGTGCCGAGAGGCCCCCGTCGTGTTCGTCTGGTCGGCCGTCTTCGGGAGAACCGTCTGGAAATACGGCCAGCGCAGTTACCGCTACGTCTATCTCGACGCGGGGCACGTCGCCCACGCCCTCGCGGTCGCGGCGACCTCGCTCGGCCTCGGCACCTGCCAGATGGCCGCCCTCTTCGACGACGAGGTGAACGCCCTGCTCGGTCTCGACGGGAACCTCGAGAGCGTCGTCTATATGTCGTCCGTCGGCCGCCCGACCTGATCAGGAGGTCGCCGGGTTTCCCGGGGTGTCGTAGCCGGTTCCGCCATTCGTGGAAAACTCCGCCCGCCACTTTTTCTCGAGCTCTCGCACGGCCTCGGCCCGTTCGGCCGGGGCGAGGCCGGCAGGATCGATCGTTTCGAGCACCTCGAACGTGAAGGCCGCCATGCCGCAACGTTCCAGGTCGACTTTCAGCCGTGCATCGTGATGGCTGAAAAACTCGATCTTGTGCTGGTAGCTGTTGGCGGTGCCGCCCAGGTTCATGCTCGATCCGAGCAGGCATCTGCCGGTGACGGTATTCGTGATCCGGTAGATTCCCATGGCCGGAACCGCTTCTTTCGCGACTTTCTTCAGTTCCTTGCGTTTTTGAGCGTCCATGATGTCCTCTTTCATGCCATTTTGACCCAGTAGGCGCTCCCGTCGGCAACGCGGTCGAGAAAGCCGTACTCGATGAGATTCCTGCGCAGCATCGCGCAGTCGGGATGAAACCGCTTGAGGATCTCGTTGACCTGTTGTTCCGTATATCTGACTTCAGGGTCGAAAAACGCGACGAGATGCCTGAGGATCGCGACTCGCCGTTTTTCTTTGACAGGAAGGTTTCGGAGAGGCCCTTCGGGCCCTTGCGGAAAATACTCCCTGAGAATATCCGCGTTCTCCTGTTCGGTGATGGCGAACCGCTCGTCGACCTGGCGGGCCGTCCGTGGAATCGTGATGAAGTCGCCGTGCGACCGGTTCTTTTCCTGCAGAAGCTCCATCAGGGCGAGAAATATTTTCGCCTGCTTCTGCCTCTCGCGTAGCTGAAAACGATGGTTCCGGATCGTCGACGTGCTTGTGCCCAATGCCTTTGCCGTATCTGCGTCGCTTCTGCCCGCATGAAAGGATTCCAGGAGGTTCTTCTGATGATCGGTCAATCCGGTCAGCTTCTTTTCGAGCGGCAGCAGAAATGCGAACACCGAGCCGTGACCGTCGACGATATGCCGTTCGACAGCCTTGCGCGACTCATACAGCGTCCCGTTCATGGGATGGATGATACCGCAGGCAAAGCGCTTTCCGCAGATCAGGCAGGTGTATGCTTCATCCGTCTCCCGGTAGACGTATCCCTGTTTGATCTCCGTGAGCGAGGCGTTCCAGAATAGTTCGTTGATATTGCTCATGCGACAACTCCGATGAATGTTTATTTATAATATAAACATAATAAGCAATAATCTAGTAAAATGCAAGGGTGTTCGTTCGGCGCTCTCATCGGCGATGTTCTTGGAGTCGCTGCAGACCTTCTCTGGCGTATGAAGGGGAACCATGATATCCTTGAAATGTCTGCTGACAATGAATCCCAGATTTGTGAGGGGCGTGTGAGACGATCTCCAGGTTTCGGTCGGCTGAACGGCGGGGAACGCCGGGCGTTTACCTTGCCCGAGATTCTCATCACGATTCTCCTGCTGTCGATCCTGTTTTCGCTGGGCATCGTCTTCTCGATGGGCATGCGGCAGACCCGCAAAGTGAAGGATTACGAAACCGCGATCGGGCTCGCTCAGCAGGCGATCGACGGCCTCCGGGCGGTTCCCTTCGGCACGCTTGACGACGAGGATGCCGGTGAATTCAGCGCCGAGACCGACTTCAACACCTCCGGGGCCCCGGGCGGGGTTGCAGATCTGTACGAGCCCGTGTTCAAGGCCGGCGGCAGCACCTACGAGCGGAAGGTCGAAGTGACGGGCGTCCCCTCTCCGGGCGGCCCCCTCGGCACGCCGCTCAAGATCAAGTTTGTCAAGGTGACCGTCAAGTGGAAGACGCCGGAGGGCGAGGAGCCCGATCCGTATGTTATATCTACAGCTATATCCGATCTGAACTGAGGCGACCGTGAGCGCAGCCGGAACACCGCAGGCGATGAGAACCGCGAAGGCCTTCACCTTCGTGGAGTTGTTGATCGTTCTGTTCCTCGTCTCCCTGATTCTCTTCGCCTCGTACAAGGTGTTTTTCCAGCAGACCCGCATGGTCCGCCAGTCGCTCGAGGAGATCAAGGTGAACGACGATTTCCGGAAAATCCTGGCCTTCATGGGAAACGATGTGCGCGAGTCGACCCGTATCGACGAACCCGCGCCGATCCGCCTCGAGGATGCCCGGACGCTCGCCACCAAGGCCGGCCTCCTGATGCGCATCGCCAAGGAAGAACAGGACCCGACGCTCGATCGCGAAGACAGCCTCGGTCAGATCGCCGTAAGACGCACGATCGTCTACGAGCTCGAGGACAACCCCAACCCCCTCGAGCCCTCGGTTCCCAGATTCCGACTCGTGCGTATCGAGTCCATCGATGAACATGGGCGGTCCGGCGAATCGACCCAACGGCACGTTATCTGCGACGACGTCCGCGACCTGGTCGTCTTCCGGACCATCAGGAAACCCCTCCCGCCCCACAACGTCGACGCCCTCGGCGACCGGCTCGTCCAGCCGCAGTCGGCATCGGTCCAGGGCACGGGAAACGACGTGGTGCACCTGCGCGTCACTCTCGAGCGGACGCGTATGGGCGGCGAGCGCGGCGAGGTGTTTCGGTTCCCGATGCAGACCTGCTTCTACAAACGGGGCAAGGAAATCTGGAGGCACCCGTGAACCTCAGAACGCGTGCCGGGTCCGGCCTCCTGATCGTTGCCATCCTGATTCTGCTGATGGCGTTGTTCTTCGTCACGATTGGGCGCCTCCGCTCGGGCGCCGAGACGCTCCGGTCGAAGTCGGCGCGCGACTACGTCGCGACCACGATCGCCGAGGCGGGGCTCAACTGCGTCATCGCCGAGCTCAATTATAATAGAACGTATTATACTCATTGGTATTACGACGGAAAGCTGAAGGACCTGGAGAAGGGCTGGAAGTCGCCCGTCAAAAGCCGGGCGAGCGGCATCGGCGAAGTCGGCGAAATCGATCTCGACGGGATCTCCGCCGGCGTCTACACGGGGCGGACCCCGCTCGGCGAGTTCAAGCTGAAGTGCGCCCCGTTCCGCGGCTCGAAGGGCTTCAGGGACACCGACACGCTCGAGGAACAGAATATCTACGTCCAGTACGACGTGGTCGCCCGGGCCGGGGCCGACGCCAAGGCCGAAAACAACTCATACCGCCGCATCACCGGGCTCATCGAGCGCCGGTTCCCGACCGCCGAACATATCCTGTTCGACGGCGAGATGCTCGACACGGCATACGGCCCCTACGTCGACAGGCCGAACGAGCTGCGCCGCGGCAGGGTGTACGGCTACCAGTGGATCGTGCTGAACACGACGGGGGGCGCCGATCGCGGAAGCGTTCTGACCGAGATGGAGAAGATCGAGACGCCGGGCATGATCCGCTCGATCGTGCCGACCGAGGTGACCTTCGTCGACAAGAAGAAGACGACGATCGATCGCACGAACGACTCGATGGCGTTCTCGAAGTTCAAGCCCTGGGACGGCTACGTGCTCGACGGGGCTCACGGGGCGCACCCGATCAAGTTGACGCACCTGCAGATGGAGCGCATCAAAAATGAGGCGGCCGAGCTCAAGAGCGGCGGCCTGGTCGTCGACGAGAAGACCTTCCCGCTCAGCACCTGGAAAAACCCCTATGACAAAAAGTCGAACTACTACGAGATGGATTTTGGCGGCTACAACGTCGGCGTGATCGCCTCCGGCACGGACAGCTCCCAGGCGCCGCCGCCCAAGGGGTGCGACGACCCGGGGCCGCTCTCGAAAATGCGCGGCAGGAAATACATCATCTATTCGAAGGTGCCGCTGCGCATTTGGGGTTGCCCCGACAGGCCTGTGACGATCTGCTGCGAGAAAGACGTCGTGATCGCCGGTGATTTCAACCAGAACCCGGCCACGCCGCAGGATTACCCCGATTTGTATTATCAAGACTATAAAACGAAGCTGATGAACGGAAAGACCCCGTCGGGAGGCGATAATCACAAGGTCAACGCCCTGGTCATGTCGCGGGAACGCGTGCTGATCGATACGTCGAGGCCGACGCTGTTCGCCAGGAACGAGGCGGCGGCCGCCCTCCGGCTCGCGATCGGCCTCGCGCTCCATCCCGTGAACGCCGAGCAGGAGAAACTGCTGCGGGAAAACTTCTGCCCCGCCGACGGGAAGCCCAAAAGCATCATCGGGGAAGGGATCCCGGACCCCAACACCGGCGTCCCGATTCCCTTCTTCGCGGCGATCGCCTGGCTTTGCCAGAACACCAGCGCCGACCCGTTCGGGCCCCTTGCCGCGCCCCAGATGGAGGACCTGATCGCCCTGTTCACGCCCTCCGGCAGCGACGACGGAAAACCGCACTTCGGCATCCGTGACGAGGTCGAGCGGAAAAAGCTGATCACGAAGATCGTCGAAGACTGCCGCGACGACGGCCTGATCGACCCCTCCGAGATCCGGGACATCGTCGACCAGGCGATGCTCCAGGCCATGAAAGAAGAGTTCGCGAAGCCGTCCGCGGACTGCGGGGTCATGTCGATGCTGGCGTTTTTGTTCGACGAGGCGAAGAAAAGCCCGACCGACGGCCTGTGGCCGCCGGAGATCACGATCAACGCGATGCTGGTCAGTTCGACCCGGCGGGCCTCGAAATGGCGCGTCGGCATGGCGCTCCCGAAGGTGTTCGACGAGATCGGCAACGCGCCCGGCGGCGAGAGCGACGGGATCGTGCAGTATCTGAAAAAGCCTCGCTTCCTCATCCAGCGCGTCTACGGCTCGGAAATCCGGCTCGCGAGCACCGAGCCCCGCTACTTCATCGACGGAAAATACACGGGCGACGCCGTTCTCCGCCGCCGCCTGTGGGATACGAGCCTGTATTCGGCCGATTACCGCACCGAAGAGATGCCCGAAGCCTTCAACCTGCTGACCTATTCCGAATCGACGATCTCGAAAGACGCCTTCGACTCGTTCTGACGTTACGCCCCTTGTTCAGGGGGCCATTCGACCGGTCAGTGCCGAAAAAGCGAGAAGATACAGCGTCAGAACGCAGGCGGCGCGAATCATCTGGACGGCGCATCCCGCCTGGGTATCATCAGATTGTCTCCCGGTCATCGAGCTCATGCTGAGCAGCGCGCTGAACCAGGTGCAATACGAGATGCTATAGATTCCAAGTGCTCCCAGGGAAATGACGAGAAGATCCGTCACGGCACGGTTGCCTCTCGGTCCCATGGGGCGTACGTATTCCGGATGAAGAACGCAGGCCAGAACGACGGCAGCCAGTGGAAGAGCGAGGATGATCCAGAACGGATCGATGCGGGGCGGCGGAGGATCGTGCGATAACTCCGGGCTTTTCCGATCGCTCATCACTGCAGGGTGAACAGCCAGCCGTGTTGCGCGGTGATGCCGGTGCGCTTGTCGCGCAGGTAAACGTCGATGAACCGGTGGCCCGGCTTGAGGGCGCCCTTCGGCCGGGCATGCACGGTCCGCGTTGCCGGATCGAACCGGAACTCGAGGCTGCCGTCCGTGGCTTTCACGTTCAGGACGTGGGTTTCGGGCGAGTAGTCGGCGAGAGCCGGCAGCCGGCAGCTGACCGTCGCGAGGGCGGAGAGCACCTCGCCCGGCCGCGGCTGCTGGTCGGTCACCTCGATTGAGGCCATGCCGAGCCGGATCAGGAACTTTTCCCGGGTATCGCTGCGATACACCACCTGGCGCTTGACGCGGAACGGGTCGAGGCCGGCGTAATTTGCGCCGCCGTCGACGGTCATCGCGCCGGCATACCCGGCGTCGCGCGCGACCTGCTCAGCCTGTTCGGTGTAGATGCCGTAGGGCCAGACCATGAATTTCACGGGGAGGCCGAGCTGTTTCTCGAGCAGGGTGCGGGAACCCTTGATCTCGAGTTCGAGCATCTTCGCATACGCCGGCGTGCCGTGTCCGGTCGCGAGGTTCGCGTGGCTCATCGAGTGCGACTCGATCGACCAGCCCGCGGAGGCCAGTTCGCGGAGCTGGTCCCAGGACATCGCGTTGCCGGCCCCGATGAACCGCGGGTAGATGCAGGCGATGCCGGTGAAGCCCATTTCCTTCATGATCGGGAAGGCGTAATCATAGACCGAGGCATACCCGTCATCGAAGGAAAGCACGATCGAACGCTTCGCCGGAACCGTGCCTGAGGCGAGAATGGCCAGCAGTTCGGCCGACGAGAGGCTTTGATAGCCCTGGGCCTTCAGGATGCCGAGTTGTTCGCGGAACGCCTCCGGGGTCAGTTCGAACTGTCCGTTCGCGCCAGGCCTGACCTGATGGTAGCAGAGGGCCGGAATCGAGAGGCCTTCGGCCGTCGGGGCGACCGTCGCCAGAAGAACAATCAAGGCGATCCGGCACATCGTGAGAAAGGGGCGAAAGCGAGTGAACATGTTGCACATGAACCGATCCATCCGTTCGTTCAGATATTCATGTATACCATGGATTATGACGGGCAAAAAAAAAGCTGCATTTGCATGCAGCTCAATCAAGGAAAGGAATGATTGAAGACAACTGACGAAAGATCGTTCAGTGCTCACATATATAGAAAGCAAGCCTTGTGCCATGTGTTTTTTGGGGAAAAGTGCCAAAAATGTGGTCATTGGCGGCCTGTTGCAGGGGATGATGCAAAAAAAATCAACACTCCTGCGTCGGTGGTGTGCAAATCCTGCTCAGCGCGGGAAGCCCGGCCGAGGAAGAAAACACCCCGGTGCATACCACACCGGGGTGTTTTCACCACAATACGGGTTTGATTCCGGGCGATCATGCCGGAAGAGATCAGGCCTCCGCGTGGGGCATCACGAAATCGTCAGGCAACTGGATGGTGGAAACGGCGTGCTTATAGATCAACTGCCGCTTGCCTTCGGCTTCGAGCAGGATAACGAACGTATCGAAATCGAGAACCGTTCCTTGAATCTGGAAGCCCTTCATCAGGAAGATTTTGACGGGTTCAGCGCGCTTCTTCAGTACCTGGAGAATGGTGTCCTGGATGTTGATGGCCGGCATGCGGGTTCCTCCTGATGCCTTCGATTATGGATTACGGCCGGTCGGGGCCGGGTGCACGCTGCACCCGATCGAGCCGTCCGCGTTCAGCGTATACTTCCCGCCGGCTGGGCAGGAACTCATATTGTATATCATCAGAATCTTATTTATCAACCCCTCTTTCTGAAAGCCGGGTTTCACCTGGGACGTGATCATCGAGATGATGCCCTCGAGACGCTCCCGGGTGTAGAGGCATCGCTCGGGACCGCCGGCGAGCATCGGGAACAGACCACTCGCCGGATGTTTCGTGCAGAGCAGCATGCCGGACGGTCCATCGATGGTCACCGTTCCGCCGTCGGGGCAGATCTTCGCGAGGTCCGCAGGCGTGCGGCCGAAGAAAAACCTGCGAGCGAAACATTTCAAAGCCTGGAAGCGCGGCTGAAGGAACCACACGAGGGGCTTGTACGATTCGATCAGGTCGCGGACCCGGGGAATGAGCCTGCCGAACGTGGCTTCCATCTCGACGCAGCCGTCGTTGGCGCTGACCCTGACCTCGACGGGAATACTCCATTCGAGCATCTTCCGCTTGAACTCGAACAACTGGTCCGCGATTTCCTTCATCTGCTTCTGCTGCACCGGCCCCGAGGGGAGCTGCTGCAGCACCTCGGTGACGTTGTCGCCTTCGAGCCGATGACGGGCATACAGCGCCAGAAAGGGGCGAATCGGATTCTTCACCCATGCCCGGAGGAAAAGCGGGATTTCAGCTTCCCAGAGGCGCCAGTCGATGAAGATTCCCGACAGGGCATCCGCCTTGTAGGGGAACATGCCCAGGAGCAGAGGAAGTTCTTTCTCGGAAGGTTCGCTCCCCGTTCCGAGCAGCAGGGCGTTTCCCGCGTGAATCAGCCAGAGCGGCCTGTGGAGCAGGTTGGTGCGGAGAGCCGGGAAGCCCGCGATCGATACCGTTTCCGATGAAATGCGGCACCCGATGAGGGAGAGATGGTGGCCGGCGGCGATGAGGGCCTTGCGATCCTTCAGGCCGGGATACTCGATCATCAGGATGGAATTTGCTCCGGGTTTTCTCAGTCGTTTGACGAACAGGGAAATAGACAGCTTGCCGAACTCGGGAAAGGCGAGAAGCTTGTCGGCAGCGAGCGATGTGGCGGCCGGGCCGACATTCAGGGCGAGCGGAACAGGAGCAACGTCGGGAAATACGGGCTCGAGGCCGCCGTCCGCTCCCTCGGCGACCGCCGTTTCCGAGGCTTCCGCCCCTTCGACGCCGGGTTCCATGCTGTCGAGGTCATCCGGCTCCTGGAAGATGATGTTCTCTTCGGAGGAACTATCTTCACCAGTTGCCTGGGGGAGGCTCTCGGTGGGCGTGGCCGTCACGGCTTCGGTCGCGGTCGCGAGTTCGATCGTGTAGTAGTCGAACAGGGGCTTCGACAGGTCGACGTTTCCGCGCTTGAGGCGCTCGCAGAGGCGCGTCATCTCGATGGCCCGGTCGAACATTCCCTCTTCCTGGAAGATGCGGACGAGCTGGAGGAGGATGCGGTTCAGGTGCACCGGCGACGCCTTGGCGCCGAACTGGCCGTGATACTCGGCCACGGCGCGGTACTGCGCGCGCAGGACGATCGCGAGATACAGGTCGCGCTGCATGTTTTCGAGGTAGGGATCGGCCTTGATCGCCTGCCGGAAATACTCGATCGCTATCTCGAACTGGGCCATCTGGAGATGGACCTTGCCGAGGTGCATCAGGATCTCGCCGACGTCGGGCGCCAGGGCGGCGGCCCTCTGAAGCAGCCGGAGGCCTTCGCTGGCATTTCCCTGCTTGAACAGCGCCCATCCGTAGGTGTCGAGATACGAAGCGTTGTTGGGCTCGATCTTGACGGCGCGGGCGGCCATTTTCTCCGCCTTGTCGAGGTCGCGGTCGAGTTCGGTCAAAAGATAGGCATAGTTATTCAACGCTTCGGCCGAGGTCGGCCGAAGAGCGATCGCCTTCTCGTAGATCGGAATCGCCTTCTCATACTGCTTCGAGACGTAATACACCGTGCCGAGGTGGTAATGCGGCTCATACGTGTCGGGTGACATCGCGACGGCCTTCTCGAGCTCCTGGATCGCCTTTTCCGTCTGGCTGTTCTTGAAAGCGGCCCAGCCAAGGCTGTCGCGGAATCCCGGGTTGTCGGGCATCTGGTCGACGGCTCGCTGGACCAGCGACTGGGCGAGTTCCCGGTGGACGCCGTATTCCGCGTACAGGAAGCCCAGATTGTTCAGGGCGTGCGGATTGTTCGGCGAGAGGGTGAGAATTTTCTTGTACACCGCCTCCTGGAGCCAGAACGGCTCGTCCTTCGCCTGGCTCTTGTAGCCCTCGTGGAGCCCCATGTAGATGCCCAAAAGGGTGTTCTGGAGCTTGGGGTTGCCGGGCGCGAGCGACGAGGCCTTCTCGAACGAGGCGATCGCAAGGAACAGCGACGGCTCCTCGCTTCCCAACAGGCGGAAGGCCTGGCCAAGAACGTAGTAATAGTGCGGGTCGGATGGGGCGAGGGCGGCGGCGCGCTTGAGGTCCTCGAAGGGTTTCATTGGCCCGAAGTAGTTGTTGGGCCGGGTTCGGAGCAACTGGAACAGAATGCCTTTGATCAGGTGATACTCGGGGGTGCGCTCGAACGGCTCTTCCGCTTTCAGGAGGAGTTCTTCGAACGCATGGTCGCGGGCGTTCTTCGGGTCGGGTTCCTTGTCGGCAGCGGTCAGGAGGCCTTTGAGGAAGAGATACCGGAGGCCCTCCTCCTTGTTCTCGTCGCTGAATTTTTCGGTGGCGATCTGCTTGAGAACAAGCTTTTCGAGCTCGGCCGTGCGCGGAGTGTCCGACATCTTCATCAGCGTCACCCACTGGGCCATGGCGTGAAGCTGGGCGAGGGGGTTCTTCTGATGTTCCGAGAGATACTTCTTGAGCAGCGAAAGATTGAAATCCGGTGCCTTCGTCTTTTCGAGGCGGATCTCCTCGAGGTTGAACAGAGGAAGGCCGAAATCGATATCCGATGCCCGCGCCGTGAAGCCGGCGAAGAGAAGGGCGAACAGCAGCAGCGCCAGGACGGGGCGGAGCAGCCGGCGGTGCGGGTGGAGCGTGCGGGAAGCGGGGGTAGGTGTACGGAAAGCGGACATCATGTTTCGGCCTCCGGGGCGTTATCTGGATGGCATTATAGGGCGGAACCACGCTTGAGAGCAAATCAGGCGCGGAGCGACTCGACCTCGTCGGCCCAGCGGCCCAGCGGTTCGGTCAGGCGGCGGTGAAGCTCGTTCGAGAACTCCCGTTCGACCGCGTCCGTCAGGTCGTCAAGGGTGCCCGCCTGGCGCGCGAGCCAGAAGCCCGCCTGGAGATGGCAGACGAGCCAGAACAGCAGGCCCCCGCCGATGAACATGCCGGCGGCCGGGTCGTGGGCCGTCAGGAGGGCCGTCAGAAAATACCTGACCAGCAGAAGGATGATTGTGAGCGGAAGCGCGTTGAGCAGCAGCGTCGCGATGCGGCCGGGCCGAGGCTCGTCGAGGAACCGGCGCACGCTGTCGGCGAGCTGCTCCGTTGTGATTCGGCGCGCGGGAGATGCGTCGATGCGCGCAGCGGCCGGCCGTGGATCGAGACCGGCGCGATCGAGCGTTTCGACGACCTGCCGCCGGCCGCTCGCCAGGAGTTCATCGGCCGTCGCCCCGGCAACGGTGGCCAGATGCTTGGCCAGCGGCGTGACGGGGTCGCCGAACGGCGATGCGACGATGCTCTGGAATCGCATCGCCAGCATGGAGACCGCGAGCGAGGCCCGCACGTAGGCCCCGAACGGTCCGCCGAGCCGCCCGGCGGCGGCCGACTCGCGGCGCCGCGCAAGCTCGGGTGCAAGGTTGCCCACGGCGGCGCGTGCCGCTTCCCGCAGTTTCTCGCGGCTTTCCCGGAGAAACGTGTCCTTCCAGCTTCGCAGACTGGAAGCGGCCTGCCGTGCCGAAGCCAGATTGCACGCCGTTTCGATCCGGGCGATGGTTTCCAATGCGCGCCCGGCTTGATTCTCGGCGCTGATGCGTTTGGCAACCGTTGCATCGAGCCTTTTGCGGAGATACTCCTCGAGCTTGGGGAAGTCCCAGCGGGGGCCGACTCCCTGGCCGGTCTTCGCGAACAGTGCGTATCTCGCCGAGATGCGGAAGACGGGAAGTTCTTCGTCGAGAGGCGTTTTGAGCGCCAGGGCGCCGATTTTCGTGCGAAGGTCCGCGACGATGGTGTCCAGCTCGTTCTGCGTCTTCATGCCCTCGTCGAGCCGGTTCAGGACGATGACGGCGCGCCTGAAGCCCATCGACTCGGTGAGGACCGTGAAGAGAGCTTCCGAGTCGTATTTCTGGGCGGTGACGACGACCAGGACGAGGTCGGCGAGTTCGAGGAGCCTGGCGAACGTGGTCCTGTTCGCTTCCTTGATGCCGTCGAGGTCGGGGGTGTCGACGAGAATCAGGTGCGCGAGTTCTTCGCGCTCATGCGTGACGATCAGTTCGTCGGGCGGCAGAACCCCGTGCAGAAGGGATTTCGCCGTTGCGAGACGGTTTTTGTGCACATACAGGGCGGCTTGTTCGGTGGAACAGGCTTTCGCCGAGGTTTCGCAGATATTCCCGCCGGCGAGGGCGTTGATCAGCGTCGTCTTGCCGACGTTGGTGCCGCCCGCGATGACCGCCAGCAGACAGTCGCAGACGCTTTTCTCGCGTTTCTCGAGAATGCCGATCTGCCGCTCCGCCTCCGCCTCGTCGGCCGGAAGAGGGCGGCCCCAGAGCGCCTTCGACGCCGCGATCAGCGCTCGAAGGTCCTGGGCGGCATGGGGCGTAGGTGCGGGAAGCGTCGTGTGCATACATCGACGAGCATACCCCACGTTTCCTCTCCGTGCAATTCTCCGGCTGACCGTGCTATGATCGCCGCATCGGTCGCCCCGATGCTCGAGGATCCGGGGTTGCTCCGGTTTTCACATGAACGCTCAGGACGTCATTTCATGACCGGTCAAATTCTTTCACAGTCTCCGCTGTTGGAGGCCTGTGTGGCGTTTCTGATCTTTTTTCTCCTTTCTTCCGCCTCCTATGGCACGGCCGCCTGGCTGCTTCCAGCCGGCTCGACGGCCCGCCGCTGGTCGGCGACGATCGTCATCGGACACGCCGTTCAACTCGGCATCTTCCGCATCCTGGCGCACGTCTCGGCATTCCGGCCGATTCCTGCGCTTGCCGCCGTCGCTCTGTTCGCGGGAGTGACGGCGCTGGTCCGGATGGTGCGCCCCCGATCCGGATTCTCGCTGCGAATGCACCTGCAGGATGATCTGCAAAACCTCAGGAACCGCGTCGGACAGGCCCTCGCATGCCCGGCACGGCGTCTCGTTCAGGCTCTTGCCGCCGCCGCCGCCGTTGCGTTCATCCGGGCCGTCATCAACCTTCCCGTCGTCACCGACTCGCTTACATATCATATGATATTTGCAGGTGGTTTCGTCCGCAGCGGAGGCTGGTTCGACATCGACATGCCCGGAACATGGGGGGTAAAATACCGCTTCTATCCGACAGGAGGAGAGATTCTTACAGCGTGGCTCATGCTCCCGTTCCACGGTGATCTGCTGGCTGGCCTGACGTGCTTCCCATCCTGGATCCTGACGATGACCGCGCTGTATGAACTTGGCCGCAATCTCGGCCTGCCGCCGCGTCGGGCCGTCATTCCAGCCTGTCTGGTTGGCTTCATGCCCGCCGTGTTCGCCTTCGTCGCCACCACCTATGTCGATATTCCTCTTCTCGGCCTGCTCCTCGCCGGCACGCTGTTTTTTCTGCAAGCCTGGCAGACGGGGGGGCGTGGGGCCCATGTGTTGTGCGGAACGGCCATGGGTGCTGCGCTGTCCGTGAAAATTTTCGCTCTTGGCGGTGCGATCGGCGCCCTTGCGATGCTTTCAGGACGGTCGCTTCTTTCGCGGCGCATCATGCCGGCGCTTCTGGTCGCCAGTACGACGGCTGTTACGGGACTCCCGCATTATATCGACCTGTATATTCGATTCGGCTCGCCGACCTGGCCGCTTCCCCTCGGGTTGCCCGGCATTCCGCTCTTTGCCGGAAGCCGCGCGTTTGCCGAGATGCTTGCGTATCTGGCGGTCGTCGCCGACCGCCAGATTTCGGGCGGTTCTCTACCATACGAGATCGGCTGGCTCGCCAGATGGTTTTTCGGATTCGGCCCTGTGTCAATCGGGCCGATCGCCCTCGTCTGCGCATTTCTTGCGCCGATCGGTCTTTGGAGGGTTTGGAACTGTTGGAGCAGGGGATTTGCCGCGTTCACGGGCCTGATGCTCGCGGCTTCGTCAGCCGGTCTTGCCGGTGCCGGAATGTGGAAGTTTCATGTCATCTTTGCGAGTGTGAACGCTCGCCTGAACGTCTATCCGTCTGCGCTTCTCATACTCCTGGGTGTGATCGCTCTCGAACGCTGGGCTGATGACGCTCGATCACGTGGGCTGACGGCGATTGCCGTTCTGGGAATTCTCGGCTTGCTTGTCACGTTCCCCGTCACCTGGTCGACGGGGTATTTCGGACTCGATATATTCCTGCTGGCAATGCCTGTCTGCATGGCTTGTTTCCCGGTCGTTCCCGCCCCTCCGATGATTGCGGTCGATCGTACATCTCTGATTGCTGCCGTATTGGCGGTCACCTTCGGTCTTGCGATCCTTTCGCCGCTGAAGGAAAAGCTTCGCCCGGTGCAGTTGATGAACGCGTTCGAAGCGCATGAGATGGATCGGACAATTTCTTCGGCGTGGGTTTTCTGCGATGATCCTGCGAAACCACGTCGGATCGCTTTCTCGACAGGCTGGGATGGCATGCTCGGCTATAAATGGTATTCCGCATTTCTCATGGGGCGCAATCTCCAGAACCATCTCACCTATGTGCCGATTACAAGAGACGGCGGAATCATAGAATATAATGATGCAGATAAAATACTGAAGGAAGCTGATTTCGGTGCGTGGCGCCGGCGACTTGTGGAACAGAAGATCGATACCGTCGTTCTTTTTCCCCCATACCCGCCCGAGCATGCCTGGGTGGTTGCCCACCCCGACCTGTTCGTGCCGGAGGGCCCGGCTTCCCCGACGATGGTATTTCGCGTGGTGAATATGGAGAAGGATTGGAAATGATGGGAAAGGCGAGATATGTTCGAGGATTTTCTCCGTCCCGGCGGGGCCTGGCCGTGCAGATGGCGGTGTTTTTCCTGCTGACGGGCGTTTTCGGCGGCGCCATGGTCGGATATTTCGTGGCGCGGGACCACGCCGCTCTCTCCTGGCCGTCGGCGCCGGGAACGATCGTTAAAAGCTGGGTCGGCGAGCGGAGCGAGTGGAAGGATGATCACACCTATCAGCTGTATTCCCCGCATGTGCGATATGTCTACCGCGTCGGCACCGCCTCGCAACCGTACGAGGGTGAAGAAATATCCAGCCTGCAGACCTCTTCCGGAGACAGAAAATGGGCCGAGTCCGTCGTGGCGAGCTATGCCGTCGGAACCCGTGTCACGGTGTATTACAACCCGGACCGCCCGCAGGAAGCCCTTCTCGAACGCGGAATTCACACCTGGTTCATCCTGCTGTTCGTGGGGGTGGCCCTGCTCTTCCTCGGTCTGGGGATCGGAATGATCCGCTTCCGCGCCGCCATCGACGGCGCTTCGAGATGAGCCTCGCGCGTGGAACGTCTGCCCCACGTGCGAATGTGCGGATGGAATGTGGAAAAGTGAAGGCAGATAAGCGGTATAATATATAATGAGTGATATAATAAATTCGATTCTTGCGCTCCTGCTGTTTGGCTTACTCGGATATGCGGCATACGGCTCGGCCGCGTGGCTCCTCCCGCGCGGCTCCACAGCCCGGCGCTGGGTCGGGGCGGTCGTAGCCGGACAGTGGTTCCAGATCTGCCTGTTTCAATGCCTTGCGCAGGGGCATGCGTTCCGATTGCAGTTCGTCATCGGCTTTACCGGCGCGTGTGCGACATTCGTCGCCTTCGTCCGGGGCCGATTCCCCCGGGATGACGTTTCCCTCGCAGCTCTGCTTCGCGCCGATGTGGAGAACCTTCGCACGCGCATCGACCAGGCTCTCGCGGGCCCGGCGCGCAGGCTCGTCCTGTTCTGCATCGCCGCCGCGGGTGTCGCGGCGGTCCGGGGCGCGCTGAACCTCTCGATCTCGTTCGATTCGCTTTCCTATCACGACCTCTTTGCCGGGAACTTTGTCCGGACGGGAGGCTGGTTCGATATCGATTCGCCCGGCCCCTGGGGGATCAAATACCGCTTCTATCCGGCGGCGGGCGAGGGGATGATCGCCTGGCTGATGCTGCCGTTCCATGGCGACCTGGTGGCCGGCCTCGCTGCATTTCCGGCCTGGGGACTCACGATGGCCGCCCTCTACGAACTGGGGCGCTGCCTCGGCCTCCCCGCCCGCCGGGCCGCGATCCCGGCCGCGATTGTCGGATTCATGCCGGCCGTGTTCGCGTTCCTCGCGACGACCTACGTCGATATTATGCTGCTCGGGGCGCTTCTCGGCGGAATACTGTTCTTCCTCGAAGCCTGGGAGACGCGCTCCCGGGCTGCCCTGTTTCTCTGCGGCGCCGCGTTCGGAAACGCGCTCGCGATCAAGGTGTTCGGCCTGGCAGGCGCGACGGCTGCCATCGGCATGCTGTTCCTGCTCTGCTTCGCCCCGGCGCCGATACGCCTGAGCCCTGACCGGTGGCTTTTCGCAGCGATCCCCGCGGCCCTGGCCGGCCTTCCCCACTACCTGCGCATGTATCTCGCCCACGGCTCCCCGACCTGGCCTCTGCCGTTGAGTCTTCCGGGAATACCGCTGTTTCCAGGAAGCGCGGAATGGGCCTCATACCTCGCCCGGATCAATCATGCCGCCGATCTCATGATGCCCGGCGCAACCCTGCCGGATCAGATTCTATATCTTGTTCGATGGTATTTCGGCTTCGGCCCCATGTCGTTCGGCCCGGCCTGCCTGGTGCTCGCCGTCGTGGCGCCCGCCGGCCTGGCGTATCTCTGGAAGAACGGCCGGCGGGGCTTCTGCATCTTCGTTTTCCTGCTGCTGGCAGGCTCTGCCGCTGGTCTGCTCGGTTCGGGCATGTGGAAGTTCCACGTCTCGTACGCAAGCATCAATGCCCGGTTGATCAGTATCATGACGGCCGTCCTCGCCCTGCTCGGCGTCCTCTCGTTCGAACGCTGGCGCGCGGAAGCGCGCTCGAACGTGCTCTCGCTCGTCCTGCTGATGGGCGCGACAGCCGTCGCCATCGGTTTGCCGGAACAGTTTTCGACCGGTTTCCGCGCATTCGACCTGTTCCTGCTCGCCACTCCCTTCGCGGCGGCGCTCCTGCCGGTTCGACGCCTTCCCCGAATGCGCTGGCCGGAAACGAATTGTCTCGTGGCGGCCCTGGCCCTAGGTTGTGTGGCTCTCTCCCTCCTGCCGCAGATCGAAGGGCGCATGAGGCAGTGCCAGTATGTCGCCGCGTACGAGGCCCACGGCCCCGATCGCGATATCGCGCCCGCCTGGGCCCTTTGCGACGACCCGGCGACCCCTCGCCGGATCGCCTTTTCCACGGGATGGTACAACGACCAGGGCTATAAATGGTACTGGGCGCCCCTTCTCGGCCGAAAGCTCCAGAACGACCTGACCTACGTCCCGATCACGACGGACGGCTCGATCGTCGAATACGACGATCCGACCGCCGTCGCCGCGAAAGCCGACCTTGAAGCCTGGCTCCGTCGCCTCTCGGAACGCCGGATCGACACCCTCGTCTTTTTCCCCCCTTTTCCGCCCGAGCACGCCTGGGTCGTTGCCCGCCCCGACCTGTTCCGCCCCGTGGGAATAGCTTCCCCGACCCTGGTGTTCGATGTCGGAATTCACAACCGCTGAATCACGGAGAATACGAAGGATACAGAGATTTCACAGAGAAAATGAAATTCTCGGTTTCTTCTCTGTGATTCACGTTCTTTTCTGCTGAATTCGAACGGAGACTCATGTGCATGCCCTTGAGTGACGCCGCTTTTCTTTTTGGAATGTCAGGTATAGACTTGAAGCAGGGGAAGACCCCGCACCCAAGAGATGGAGGATCGAAGATGAGAAAATTATTTCTGCTGGTCTGTTTCTGCATGATCGGCGCGCTTCCCGCCTGGGCGGCTTACTGCTCGGGATGCGGTCAGAAGCTTCTCGACGACGTGAAGTTCTGTTCGAAGTGCGGCACGAAAGTCGCGGTCCCCGACGCGGCGAAACCGGCGCCTGAACCGTCGAAACCGGCGCCGGCCACGGACAAGGTGAAACAGGAGGAGCCCGACCGCACGGCCGTCTATCGGACGAAGACCGATCTGTACGTCTATCAGCGCCGGGGTGACGAGCACAATGTCCTGAAGAAGAACTTCCTTTTCAAACCGCGCCGGTACAAGATCAAAGCGGGTTCTGAGATCCGCGTTCTCGAAATCGTCGGCGACACCCTGCATGTCGAGTCGGTTCCGGGCCCTGACGGAAAAACGGAGAAAGGCTGGGTCACCGAGGAGGAGCTCGCCCTCAGGACGACCTGGTCGAAATAGCCTCCCACTCGGTCCGGACGGACTCCCAGTCGGTCCGGATCTGCTCCAGCAACAGAGAAACGTCTCCGCGGTCGAGCGTGACCGGCAGGAACAGTTGTTCGACCGGCCTGGTGAGCCATTCAACGGGCTCGAGGAAGACCGCCCGGCGCGTCTTTTCGAAGGCGTCATACGCCCGTGACATGAACGGCTCCCGCGAGAGCGACACCTGATCGACGAAATGCAGCAGGTTGCCGGGAAGCCAGCTCGCGAGCCGCTCATACACCGGCAGGCCGATTGGCCCCAGCAGATACTCCGTGACGCCGGGAAGAATGACCGCCGTCTTGATCGCGATGACTGCGGCGGCGAAGCCCGTCAGTGCGGAGAATCCCGGAATGACCGCCCGCATTGTCGCGATGACCTCGGGGTTGCTGTCGCAAAAATCGGCGAGATCGTGTTCGAACTTGTCGATCACCGGCTGCATCTGCGTCCGACCGCGCTCCGCAAGATGTTCTCTGAGACGCTCGCGCAGGGCCGCCGGGTCGGGCCAGTCGAGCAGACGAAGCTCGCCATGCAAGCGGCTCGCCAGAGCCTTTCCGCTCTGCGCCGCGGCGCGACTCCGATCGAGCAGGTCTGCGCGCGCCGCCTCGATGAGCTTCGCCGTCTCTTCGAGATCGCGCCGGTCACGCTCGGCGATCGGATCGACGGGGCCCTGAACAGGCGAGCTTCCGAAAATGATGCTGCGAAACTTCGAATATGCACCGCCGGCCTTCCGGCTGATGTCGCTCACCAGATCCCCGAAGGAGGTTTTCAGACGGGGCTGAAGCACCCTCACGAGTGCGTCCTGAAGCTCGAAATACCCCGCATGGCCGGCGAACTCGCGGATCGGCTGTTTCAGCGACCGCTCGATCCGCTGCCTGAACTCGTGAAGCATCTCCTCGCACTCCTCCTGTCGCGCGAGAATATGCCGGGCCGATTCCGTGAGCGCCGTCTTCGCGTTCCCCAGACCGTGTTCCAGCGACTCGATCCGCCGGGCGGGCGCCTCGGCCGCCGCATCCGCGAGATGCCGCCTGAGTTCCTTCACGGCTTCCGCCGGCAGAAGGCCATGATCGGTCGTTTTCTGCAGCTTGATGGCAAGCACCGCTCTCTTGTGAGCCGGCCATCTCTCGCCGTATCGTCGCGTCAGATCATCAAGCGCCGCCGCGTGCTGGGAAAGATACTGGTTGAAAACGTCGATCCGTCGCGGAAGCAGTTGCATCGCCTCGTCGAGGAAGCTGATGCCTCTCTCGTCCTCGTATTTCTGCTGGGTGGTGACCCAGACCACGAGGTCGGCGAACCCCAGGCCGAGCCGCGCCGCGGCGCGACATTTCGGATCCGAACTGTCGATGTCGGGAGAATCGAGAATGATCGGAAGATCCTGCGGCCAGTCCGGATCGTGATCGGCGTAAAGAGCGTGCCTGCGAGGAGCGGGGGCGGAAAGCTCGGAGGTGGGAACGAGATGAAAGCCTGCATGAGCGGCCGTGACCGCCTTCAGATCCTCTTCCCGGCCGGCTCCGACGAGCCTCTTCGTGAAACTTGCCGTGCAGCCGGAGGGAGATACTATATAGCCTGCTATTGTATTGATCAGTGTGGATTTGCCGGTGTTCGTTCCTCCGCACAGGATCGCCACGGGAGGCAAAGTGCCGCCGGTCGCGACGTGCGGAATGAGACGCCGGCGGAGGAAGGTGACGCCGAACTCGAGGCCGGCAACGTCGATGTCTCCGAACTGCTTCGGATGCGATCTGACCGACTCCAGCGCGGACTCGCACCACCGCGCGAGCAGGTCGGCGTGCTTCAGGAGCGAGGCCGCTGCCGCGGTCTTCCCTTCGGCGGAAAGAGGCGCAGATTCCGTCGCGGTCTCGTGCCTCCTCATCATTCCCGACGTTCCCGCCGTTTAGCGGCTGCGCTGGAGGCGGGTGCCGTTCGCGTTCACCGTCATCGAAACCGACAGGGGAAGGCTCAGATCGGCCGGCAGGGCAACTTCGGCCACCTGCACGTTGTTGACGATCTTCGAGATCTTCGGGAACCACGTGCGAAGCTCGCCGCTGTCAGGCACGTAGACGTAGTAGCCGTCCGTCTCCTCGGCGATGCGCTTGAGGATGTCGACGTTCAGCCAGCCGAACCCGAGGGTGAAGCAGGAGACGAAATGCTGGCGCGAGCGCAGGAGCACCTCGTCGAGCGTGTGCGAGGACGAGTTGTCGTTGCCGTCCGTCGTCAGCAGCAGAAACCGCATCCAGCGACGGGCCTGGACGGTCGAGATGCCCTTGTCGATGCCCGAGTAGAGCGCCGTGTTCTCGAGCGGAACGGCGTGCTTGACGGCTTTTTCGATGTCGCCCTTGTTCGCCGTGAGGTCGGTCATGGTATTGACGGTGTTATTGAATTTGATGATCGATCCTGAGAAGGGCATGACCATCGCGTTCAGGAACGTCGAGTAGTTCGACTCGATCGCCGAGATGTCTTCAGGGAACATGCTGCCCGAGTAGTCCATCACGCCGGAGAACGAGACCGGTTCGGGCTGGTTCATCAGGTGCAGCGGCGCGACGCGGTCGACGATCGCGCGCTGCCGGGAAGCGGGCTTGTCGCCGAGCTGGACCTCGACGTCGGCCGGGTTCACCGTCGTCAGCGGGTCGCCATTCTTGTCGGTCACCGTGAAGAGCACGGCATACCGTTTCTCGCCGAGTTTCTCGATGCCGTGCAGCCTGAGAGCGGAGGCCAGGTTGTCTTCGGGCTTGGCATTCGGCCGGAACCGGTTCACCACGGAAAGATACTTCCGCAGCCACTCGGCAAACGGGTTGCTGGCGCCCCAGGACGAGGAATACATCGACCAGAGCGTCGCGCCTGCGATCAGCGCAAGAAAAGCCAGAAACGCGATGAAGCGCCAGGGGTTGATCCTGATCTCCCCGGTTCGCGGTGCGACTTCGACCATGGCCGATCAGTAGAGATGGAAATGATACGCCAGGCCGGCCAGCACGCCGGCAAGGACGATCATCATCAGGCCGGGGGCGTGGAAGAACCACCAGTCGGCTACGAGCGCCGCCGCGACCAGCGACCAGGCGATGATCGCCTGCGTTCCGGTGGGCGCGCCGAAGTGGAACACCAGGGCGAAGATGATCGCCGCGACGCTCGTGAAGATCAGCCACCCTGACTGGATCTTGATTTCGGTTTTTCCGGGATTGACTTCGACCATTGCATTCGGCTCCTTGTCAGGCTTTCGGCAGTCCCGCCTGCGCCGCCATCCCCGACGGCCGCTGGCTGAAAATCGCCTCGTGCTGCTCCTGGATGTCCGTTAGGACGCGCAGGATGCCGCGCTTGATCGACAACAGTTCGTCGCTGGCCGCCGACACCTCATGGTTCGTCCGGATCTCCTGCTCGACCCCGGCTTCCAACTGTTTGACCTTGTCGGTGAATAACGGTACGTATTTTTTGATGATCGCGTTCTGCTGGGGCAGCGGCAGGGTGAGCCAGCCTTCCTTGTAGACGGTGTTGATGAGGTAGATGCCCATCGTGTTGTTCTTCAGGTAATCGAACAGTTCGGTGATTGTCCGGCCCATCGGAACCGGCTTCTCCTGCTGGTAATGCAGCTCGAACTGGACGAGCTCGGGGTTATACTCGATGCCATGCACGGACTTCGCCAGGTCGGCGTGCATTTCGTACCGCAACAGTACGTAGACCATGTACAGGTTTTCCAGCGTCTTCGCGGGAATCAGCCCGTAGCTCGACCAGAGAACCGGATAGGCGTCGTTCGTCAGCAGCGCGTGACAGTTGATCTTGGCGTTATTCTTCCGATACAGCGCCTGCCATTGGGTGATCGCGCTGAGGTTGTAGGGGCACATGCCGTGCAACGTCTGCAGCAGGCTGATCTCGAAGCGGTTGCGCGTCGGGGCGATCGTGATGCCGATCTCGCCCTTGCGTAGGCTTTCGCGGATCTCCTCGGCCAGCTTGCTGTGCTCCTCGGCGATGCCCAGAGTCACGATGTTCATGCGGGTCGGCTGGTTGTTGCCCCGGTCGTTGATCGTCATCAGCGGCGCCGACTGGTTCATCAGGCTCTCGATCAGGCTCTTCTTGAAACCGGGCTTCGCAGAGTCCTTCCAGTGGATGAACTCCTCGATGCCACCCAGCATGCGCTTCCCGATGAGGCCGCGGCAATACTTCACGATATCGTTCTCGAGCGAGTCGCTCTGCGGGTTCGTGTAGGCGTCCCAGTTCTTTTCGAGGTCGATCGAGACCAGGAACTCCTTCTCGATGTCGTTGTTCGACAAATCGCCGAGCAGATACTTGTAGAACGGCTCCACGTCGCGCTCCTCGAAGATGAACGTGCGCACGTAGGCCTGAACGCGCGAATACGGCTTGATCTTGTCGAGGCACGACTCGTAGCTGCGCTCGATCATGCCGTTCTTGGATACGGCGTCGAGCTTGCGGCCGAACTCCTCGACCTGCTTGCGCAGGTTCTGCGCCTGAGTGCCGAGGTATTTCAAAAAGTCGGAGGCGCACGAGAGGCAGAACCGCTCGTATTCCATCTCGACCGCTTCCTGCGCCTCTTTCTCGAGCTTTGCAAACTCTTCGCGGATGTTCGAGACCGAGAGCAGCGTGCCCAGCTCGAGGAACTTGCCGCCGAGCCCGAACATCGAGTTCAGCCGGTTGGAAAGCGCGTCGCGGGCCGCGACATACTCGCGCTGTTCTTTCAGCTGCCGGTTACGCAGGTCTTCATCCTTGCGGCCCAGGACGTCGCGCGGGAAGCGCTGGAGATACTTCTCGAACGCGGTCAGAAAGTCGATCGCGATCAGGGCGCCCTGGTCGGGGTTGTCGATGATCTCGATGATCTTCGCCTTCAGCACCTTGCCGCCTTCGATCGCGGCCTTCTCGAACTCGACGCGGACGCGGCCCTTGATCTCGTCTTTCTTGACCTTGACCCGGTCCATCTCGTCGATCTTGCGCAGGATGTAGGCGCTGGCCGACTCGCCCGGCTGCTGCTGCGCCTCGGTGCGCATCGTGTGGAACTGCGGGTTGTCCCAATACTGGGCCCGCGGAATCAGCTTTTTGGAAAGCGCGAACACGCCGTCCGGCGTCAGATCGAGCTTGTCGGGATTCGACTCGGCGAACTCGCTCACCATGCCGTCGATCGTGATGTTGTCGCTCGACAGTTTGAGCCAGCGCGTCACGTCCATCGAAAGTTTGTAGGTATACAGATCCATGATCACGTCGAGCGGGTAGTAGAAGCTCTTGTAGCCGGCGGTGCTGAGGCACTTGAGCTGCTTCCCCTCGAGGTCGGAACTGAGCTGGCCGAGCACCTGCGATGCGTTGTCGAGCATCGAGTTCTGTGCCTGGCGCAGGTTCGTGGCGAGCTTCGTGAACACGAACTCGGCGGCGATCGTATCGTAGGTCGCGATGTCGTCCAGGCTGCTGGTGCCGAGCAGATACAGCTGGTCGAACGGCGTTTCCTCGCAGGTGGAGCCGAACGTCGTGGCGTCGTGGCTCTTGCCGACCGGCCCGTAATTCACCATCAGCTTGTTCCGGCGATCCTGGGTCAGGATATCCTTCGCGCTCTTGGTCGGCGGGAACTTTTCCTTGTTCATGAAATAGAAGGCTTCGACGAGCGAGGCATATCCGTTGGCCTCGAGCCGGCCCGTCGCGTTCACGTTCGGGTCGATCGCGATCTGGGTGAAGGCCTCGGGCGTGAGCTGGATGCCGACCATGCTCGGCTTGCCTTTGCCGCCGGACAGCTGGTAATACGCCATCTTCAACAGGTAGGCGATGTCCATGAACATGCCGGCTCCCGAACCGCCGCACAGCGAGCCGACGACATAGAACTCGGGGGTCAGGATCTGGCCCTGCTTGTTCGTCAGCGGCACGATCTGGTCGTCCTGGTTCACGTTCTTGCGCGCGATGATGCGGCTGATCTTGGCCTTGAGTTGCTGGTAGATGCGCTGGATGTCGACGAACAGGCCGAACCGACCGGTGAACCGGAACTGGTGCGCGCCCTGGCTGATCTGGCCGAGGTGGTGCTTCAGCTTCGCCGGGAACCATTCGTTGAGATACCCGTAGGTGTCGGTGTCAAGGTTGCCGGTGATTTGGTTGGCGTTCTGGATGTTGATCTGGTGATATTCTTCTTCCTTCAGCTTCGCGCCTTCGACCTTTTCGTGCGCCTTGGCGTCGAACAAATCGGTGTCGATGCAGAAGAGATCGATGAAATCGGGAAGGGTCGGGCGCGGGTCAGCGGCGTGGCGGAACGCTTCGCGGATCTGCGGGCTGTTGAGGAACGCCTCCTTGAACTTCATGAGGACGCGCTTGCCGGTGCCCCCGAGACCGATAATGAGAGCGGGATTGAGGGCCAGCCTGTTTTCGAAGTTGCTGCTCATGAACACCTCTCCTGACGCGCGCGGCGTTTGGTATACAGACAGTCTGTCAGTATAGTCACCCGGTTTCCGGCCTGTCAAGGAATTCGCCGCACGCGACCGGCATGCCCGTGAAAGGGGAAAACGTTGCGGAAACCGTTCCG